>QIFF01000139.1 GCA_003230635.1 bacterium
ATTTAATCCTCGGAATATCAAACATATGCCTGCGGTTAAATTTTTCGCATGCCTTGATCTTGAACGAAAATTCTAATTTTTCAAGATACCCTTAATGTTTGGGTTTTGAACAGGGGCAGGAGCCTGAATCCGGACGCTGGTTTTAGCTATTACTGTTCCGCTAAGCGTGGAAAGCAACTCACTTTCCATCCAAGCTGCTCCTCCCAACTGCTTGACCTGAACGGTTACTATCCCCCTGATACCCAGGGTTTTGGCCAATTGCTGGAGCTGCTTTTTGTCCAGTGATTCGGCACCTTTATCAAGGGGCAACCCCTGTTCGGTGCCAGGGGCAAGTTTATCCAGGGCGAACTGAAATTCGCCGGGGGGGATAACCAGGAAACGCCCGCTGGCTTCCAGTTTATAAAACAACTGCCGGCTAAGGGTTTCTTCCCCCATCGCCTGCTGAGAATGGCCAACTGCCTGCCAGAGCGCCAGCTTAATCTTGCCGGTGGTAATGCGCGCCTTGTCACCCTGCTTGACCTCTGCCCCGGGTTTTAGGCCGATGACTTGAGCCAGGCAATGGTCTTCCTTGATTTCCACCAGCCGCACATTGCCCAAGGCCTCTTCAAAGCGCCCCAGGGTTATCCCGGTAATGGGATGGGTAAATGCCTTGCCTTCCCGGAATAGGGATAATTCCAGGCCCGGGCGCAACTCGGCTTGCTTGCTGTTTTCCAACATGATTTGCTCCCCCTGGAGGGCGATTACATATAGCTCTACCGCAGGAAAGGCTTTCTGAAAGCGGGAAACTGTTTCTTCCAACCCATTTTCCATTCCCGGCGGGAGAGTCTGGGCCTGGGACAAAGAGGATAGCAGGCTTAAACAGATTAAGAAACAAGCGGTTGAACATCTTTTCATAGCTTATGAGTACCTTGTTTGTTCAGTATGGCACACCCATAATCTTTTTGTCAAGCAAGGGGGGGAGGCTTGGGTTGAAATACCGATGTCAATTTTTGGGGATGTAAAGAAACAAAAAAAGCCTGCCTCATTTCTGAGACAGGCTTTTTTTAAATAAAATCCGGCGGCGTCCTACTCTCCCACCGCGAAGGCAGTACCATCGGCGCTGGAGGGCTTAACGGCTGTGTTCGGAATGGGAACAGGTGTGGCCCCTCCGCTATAGCCACCAGAAAGCTAAAGAATCAGTCTGTCTATTTTATTTCTTTTCTAACAGACTTTTCCATCGTATTTACTACAGTCCCCTCAACTTGATAACAGTTCTGTCCATAGAAGGGGGGAATATAAAAACCCTTATGGTATATAACCGCATCCACCATAGCATCCCCATGACCTTTAGTTAAAGCGTCATCTATGGCTTCTTCCAGATTAGGAACACCGGTCGGGAAAACTAGTATGATATGACTACAATCCTCTCCCTTTATCCGTGCTTTCTCTACGTAATCTATACCACGAACATTTCTGGTACTGACTACCGTCAAATCAGCCATTCTGGTAGTACACCCAACACACAAAAAGACAAACAACAGCCCCAAACAGATTCCGATATTTTTACGCACTTTCCTTCCCTCCTATTTAGTGGCTTCCAACTTGCCTTCTCTTAAGAATGGGGATACTCCCCCAAGATTTTGACAATTGAAATAGAGAAAATTTGGGTTTTTAAACCGAGGCTGCACGAGTTATCGTACAGCCCCAGCTTAAAAATGTATGGTCAAGCCTCACGGCCGATTAGTACTGGTCAGCTACACACATTACTGCGCTTCCACCTCCAGCCTATCTACCTGGTAGTCTTCCAGGGGCCTTCAGACAGGTGTTACCCTGTGGGATATCCAATCTTGAGGGGGGCTTCCCGCTTATATGCTTTCAGCGGTTATCCCTTCCGAACGTAGCTACCCAGCGAGTACCACTGGCGTGATAACTGGTACACTAGAGGTTCGTCCACCTCGGTCCTCTCGTACTAGAGGCAGCTCCTCTCAAATATCCTACACCCACGACAGATAGGGACCGAACTGTCTCACGACGTTCTAAACCCAGCTCGCGTACCGCTTTAATTGGCGAACAGCCAAACCCTTGGGACCTGCTTCAGCCCCAGGATGCGACGAGCCGACATCGAGGTGCCAAACTTTGCCGTCGATATGAACTCTTGGGCAAAATAAGCCTGTTATCCCCGGCGTACCTTTTGTCCGTTGAGCGATGGCCCTTCCACACAGAACCACCGGATCATTAAGCCCTGCTTTCGCACCTGCTCGACTTGTAGGTCTCGCAGTCAAGCTCCCTTATGCCTTTACACTCTACGCACGATTGCCAACCGTGCTGAGGGAACCTTCGGGCGCCTCCGTTACATTTTAGGAGGCAACCGCCCCAGTCAAACTACCCACCAGACACTGTCCCTGCCCCGGATTCACGGGGTAAGGTTAGAACCCTAAAACACTAAGGGTGGTATCTCAAGGATGGCTCCCTGGTTGCTAGCGCCACCAGTTCATCGCCTCCCACCTATCCTGCACATAATATCCCAAAATCCAATGTCAAGTTGTAGTAAAGGTGCACGGGGTCTTTCCGTCTTGTCGCGGGTAGACGGCATCTTCACCGCCATTACAATTTCGCTGAGTCCCTCGTTGAGACAGTGCCCAGATCGTTACGCCATTCGTGCGGGTCGGAACTTACCCGACAAGGAATTTCGCTACCTTAGGACCGTTCTCTTTTGTTACTCTTCGCCTAAATGTAGTTGCTTGATTTATCAGGCTAATGTCGGCTCAATAAATTGGGCAACTACTTAAGCAAAGGGTGAGGCCATTTCTGCCCCACTCCCTATGTTGCCATAGGGGACGGACTATATCATCCCCAATTGGGGTCTGGCGTATAGTCTCTGAGGATTCTTAAGATTGAAAAGCCTGCAAGATTTCTTCTTCAGAAAATTTACGTTTTCCTCCATCGTTCATTTGCCGCCGGATTCTTAGGATTTCTTTAACCCCTTCCTC
>QIFF01000184.1 GCA_003230635.1 bacterium
AACCGCAGGCATATGTTTGATATTCCGAGGATTAAATTTTGAGCATAACGCAGATATTGGAAGAAAAGGCCATTTTTCAAGGTGCCCTTAACGTGCCCCCGTTATATCCTGATAGCCTCTTATTGTCAACCATATTGTGAATCTTGCCCCCCAAAACAAAAAAACGCCGTTGAAGAAGCGCTTGAGCAAGCTCAGCTGCCAAACAGCTCTCAAGCTATTCTCCAACGGCGGAGTTTTTTGGGAACAAGCCAGTGCCCTATTTCAAATCAAGCTCCCACTTCCCATAATACCGCTGGTCGGCAATTTTTATTCCATCCAGCTTTTCATCCTCATCCACAAAGATAAAGGTGGTTTTCAGCCTGTCCACTTGGTAACCGAAATAGTGGCCGGGCAAATAAACCTTTTTGCCTTTATAGAGGGTTTTCAGCTTGTCAAAGTGGTCACCAATGCGGATTCCGCGCCATAACCCGGGAGAATAACTGCAAAATTTTACACTGAATACGCGGTCAAGGCTTATTCCCACAATCAGTCCCTGCTCCCTGTAATAATCATAGGTTACAGTACCGGAAGGCAAGTATTTCTGGTCAATCACCTGGCGGTCGGGTTTGCCATAAACCTGCTCTACCTGCCGGCGGGTATCTCCCAGGGCAATCAGCAGACTGGAATTCTCTAACATCCGGGGTTGGATTCTTTCCCTGGCCTGGCGCACCAGCCGCACATAACGGGGATTTTTCTTGGGCAGCTTGGCATATTCCAACAAGGCGAGTGAATAAAAATCCGTCTTTTCCTGCATACCAATCGCCTTATCCCCCCTTCTTTCATATCTTGCAGCCAACTCAGAGCTGGTTTGGAGCAGGTTTCTCTTGCCGGCAGTCATCTCCTCAGCAACCGGCCGGGCTAAAGCCGGGGCCTGCACAGGTAAAGTTGCCGCCTGCCGGGGGGAAAAAGAAGCCCGCCGCCTGGTCACTATCTTTAAGGCAAATACGTTCACCATGAGCAGCAAATTCAGGCCAACCGAGACAACTACCAGGGTGTAGACGATTTTCTTTTTGCTACGCTCACTCATTTTCTTTCTCCTTATTATTTAAAAAAGTGGCAAACTAATTCCAATTTATTTATCTTGCAATAAACATACCAATTATGTGAGTCAATATAATAGCCGTTAATATTGAGAAATTCCAATAGATTACAAGGAGCTGGCAACATTATATCAGCTATGTATAACAACATTTAGTAATATTACAGGTAAAAAATACCGAAAGTTTGCCGGCAGCTAACACCCTTTTTGAAACCCATTCTCTTGGCAGGAAGAAGCCAACATGATATAGTATAATTATAGTAGTTGCTCAATTTATTGAGCAATATATATTCAGGAAACTTTCACCCAAGGCCAACATGCTCATAACCACCCCAGAGGGATTACAG
The DNA here is from genome assembly GCA_003230635.1 of bacterium. The sequence continues at coordinate 1,426 of QIFF01000184.1, forward strand.
ATTTATTACGAAGTCAAGGGAGAGGGAACAGCGCTTCTCCTGCTGCACGGCTGGGGAGGCAGCAGCCAAAACCTGCGCCCGCTGCTTAATCATTTCTGCCGACAATTTCGGGTTTTCTCCCTGGATTTACCGGGTTTTGGGCGCAGCAGCCCGCCGCCGCATTCCTGGGGCAGTCAGCAATACGCCCAGTGTGTCCGCCAAATCCAGCAGCAATTGGATATAGAACGCTGCCATATCATTGCCCACTCCTTCGGGGGGCGGATTGCCATTATCCTGGCTGCACAATACCCCAAAACAGTGAGCAAATTGGTGCTGACAGGCAGTGCCGGCCTGCCGCCCCGGCGCGGGCCGAACTATTATCTCAAGATATATCTTTTTAAGTTGAGCAGGCAGGTATTGAGCCTGGCTGGAGCCAGCGGGCAAAAAATGCAGCAGGCAATCGCCCGGTGCCTGGGCTCAGCGGATTACCACTCAGCCAACCCCCAAATGCGCAGCATTCTGGTAAAGGTGGTCAACGAGGATTTGGGAGAACTCCTGCCCCGGATTAAGACCCCCACCCTGCTGGTCTGGGGAGAGAACGACCAAGCCACACCGCTGGCAATGGGTGAATTGATGAACAAATTAATCCCCAATTCTCAACTGCTGGTTTTTCCCGAGGCCGGGCATTTCGCCCACCTGGAAAAAGCGGCCGACTTCTGTGCTGCGGCAACCGATTTCTTGAAAGAGTAGGTTGGGTTGAGGTACGAAACCCAACAATTACCGGGGGTTATTTTTGTTGGGTTTCATTTCATTCAACCCAACCTACCCTCCCACTAAACAAGGGATAAGTTAGTGCAACCAAACCCCTTCAATACCCGCCTTTTAATCATTCTCAGTCTTATCCCCTGGTTTGCGGCCAACTTTTTCAAGCTCAGGCCCTGGCTACACATTCTGCAACTGGAGGGTTATAAAGGCAAAGACTATCTGGCCTGGCTGAGGCAGCAGCGCCAAAGGATATTCACCCCCCCTGCCCTGCTGGAGCTGGGCTTTATCATCCTGGCAGGAATTAGTATGAGCTGGCTGCCCCTGGGGAATAAAGCCCTCTGGGGCCTACTGGCGACCTGGATACTTTTGCAAACAATTCAGATTATTAAGCACCCCCCAACAAAAGCCAAAAAGGAGTTGATTTTTACCCCCCGCACCCTGCGCCTGGTAGCCGGTTTTAAAACAGTAATCGCCCTGGAGGCGCTGCTTCTGTTCTGGCTGATTTTCCCTGGATTGGGTGCTGCTTCCGGCTGGCTGCAGGCGGAAGTGGTCTCCAGCGCCTGGCTCTTTAGCCTGCTGCAACTGGGCAGCCTGCTGGCACCTTTTAACCTCTGGCTGGCCAATGAGCTGGTGCGCCCCCTGGAAGAACGCATCAATCGCGGATATTTCAAGGAAGCGCAAACCATCATCAAGCAGCATCCCCAACTCAAGGTAATCGGGATTACCGGCAGTTATGGCAAAACCAGCACCAAATACATCTTAAACAGCATTCTGGCGGCCAGCCACCCCACCCTGATGA
>QIFF01000072.1 GCA_003230635.1 bacterium
AACTGCCGCCGGGATGATTTTTCTTTAATGCGGCGTCAAAGTCAAGATAAGCGCAGCCCTGCTCGCCCAGGTAAAACTCCCGCAGCCGGCTCTGCGGGGGAATCGTAGCCTGGAGCTGTCCCTGCTTGGGCCCCAGGATTAGCTCCTTTAAGACCAGTTTGACCCTAGCTCGCAGGAGGGAAAGCTTGGGGAGCGAGCGTTCCTCTACGATTAATTCGTCCGTGTTGGAAGCGGCAAAATAGAGTTGGGCCTGGAACTTCTCCTGAGTGCCAATCGGGGCCTGCTGCCTGCTTACTTGCAGGGGAGAATCATCCCGGGCAGAAAAACGCCACCAGAGGATTATTCCTAACAGCAAAAAGAAAACGGCAACCCCAATAAGCTGCCACTTCCGCCTGTTTCTAGCGGGCATAAGCTGGCATTCCTCTTACCACGGGGTATCCCTTTCTTTGCCAGGACACAATCCCGCCATGCAGTTCCGAGATACGATTAAAATTATAAAAACCTAGGGTAGTGCTGGCAATCTTGCTGCGACTGCCGGTATAGCAATAAATAACAATTTCCTTGCTCGGGTCCAGTTCCTTATAGTGGCTTCTTAACTCCATCCAAGGAATCAACTTGGCACCTTCAATATGACCATCCCTGTATTCTGCTCCCTCACGCACATCCAGCAGAATAAAATCTTCTCTTGCCTTTAGTTTGCGCAGCAACTCCTCAGCAGTGATTATTCCAATAGTTTGCCCGCGGCCTGTTTGTCTTGTCTTAGTTGTTTGGAGCTTAGCAGGAATCTGACAGGCGACCGCCCCCCCTAACAGCAACAACAAACAAAAAACCTCTCCGGCTCTCTGCATAAGGCCACACTCCCTGTTCCAACAAACTAGCGACTTTAGGCTATCAGAGGCTTGGTTTATTATAGCCCTTTGGGAGAATTTGTCAATCCAGGCAAATGTAGTTGCCTGATTTATCAGGCTATGATGATTAGCCCAATAAATTGGGCAACTACAAGTATCAATAGGTATAGTTTAGCAGGAGTGAGATAAAAGGAGAATCAAGGGCACCCTCAAATCTTAGGAATTAGTCGGAAAATGGGGATTGCGTATCTTCGTTTTTATGCTAGAATAAAAACCCTTATGGATAGTTCTTTCGTGACGCCCCCTCAGGAGGCAAAATGAAACAAAAGGTGCTGGCGCTGATTCTGGCCTTGCTCCTGCCTTGGGGGTGTGCCCCTAGCTATTCTCAGCATACTTACCTGAGGATGGACAATATCCGGGGGCAAAAAATCGCGGTTTTGCCCTTTGCCAACCAAACCGTGGATTTTGACGCCAGCCCGGTCTTCCGCTATGCGGTGCGTAACTTTTTAGCCCACAAAGGGTATCAAGTCCTGTCCAATGCCCAGATAGACGCCCTGCTCCAGGAGCAAGGGATTAGTGAAGGCGGGCAACTGGCCGCCTTTACCCCCCAAGAGCTGGGAAAGTTTCTGGGCGCCGACTTGCTCCTTTACGGAACAATCACCGAATTCAATACCAAGTATGCTTTGGTGTATTCCTCTATTGAGGTAGAGGGTGATTTTAGGCTGGTAGAGACCTCAGGGGGACAGAAGGTCTGGGAGGCAACCTCGGGCAGCTATTCCAATAACTTCAGCCGCATTTTCTTTGTGGGGGATTTGATTGATTTACTCCTCACCCTGGATGTAAAGGAATTCGTTACCAATAATGATTTGGTGCGACTGTTTAAAGATGATCACAAAAATATTTTGTCGGAGGATTACCTGCGGCAGAATGTAAAAAGTTCCCCAGGCGGGGTCAGTGGAAGCGTCAATATTCATGTCACTGTTACCCCGGAGACGGGGCGGGCGATTATGCAAGGGGCTAAAGCTGGGGTGCGCGCTATTCAAAGGGGGTTTAAGGGCAAGAGGGGGATGATTGTAATGGCGGTTATTTTCCTTACCTGGACATTGCTTTACGCCATTTTTGATAATTATAACAACTATGTAGTAGAAACTATAGTCAAGGGTTTCACCACTTTTCCCGGCCTGATGTAGGAGTGGCTTCCAGCCACGATTAGTCGCGGCAAGATGCCGCTCCTACAATTCGCCAGGAAAAAAAGCCAGGAAAAAAGGTTTGACAAATTAAAACAGCCGTGCTATAGTGTCTTTTCTCAAAATAGGTTACAAAGAACAGGGTGCCTTTAAAAATAAGAGTTTTCGTTCAATATCAAGGCATGCGAAAAATTTAACCGCAGGCATATGTTTGATATTCCGAGGATTAAATTTTGAGCATAAGGCAGAGATTGGGCGAAAAGGCCGTTTTTCAAGCTACCCAACAACTTTAGTCCCCCGGTCAGTGAGGAAGCAGGCAGGGGGATTAAGCGAAAGGAGTTGAGGTTTACAAAGTAATGGTGTTAACTAAAGAAACGGAGTTAGTCATGCAAAATTTAGGTCAGCGGATTCGCTATTTTCGGGAAGTAAAGCGAATGTCCCAGAGTGAGTTGGAAAAGCATACCGGCATCAAGCGGGAGTACCTTTCCAAGTTAGAAAATGACGAGTTGAAGAATCCCACCTATTTCACCCTGCTAAAAATTTCCAGGGGTATGGGAATAAACATTTCGGACCTGGTGGAGCCCCTGGAGTACCATAAGCTGCGCCAGGAACCGGTTTTAGAAATTGTCTCCGCCCTCAAAAAAAGCAGAAAACTGGCGGGCAAACTGGCTGACGGTCAATATATAGCTGTTCCCATTATCAATGGGGAATTGGCTGCCGGGAATCCAACCTATATAAATGACCGTGACATTGACGATTATGCCCTTATTCACAGCGCTTGCATTAAACCAAGTACCGATTTTCACCGCTATCGCTGCATCTGGGTGGAAAAAAACAGCCGCAGTATGTTCCCCATCATCAACCCCGGTTCCCTGGTGTGTATTGATTCCCAGCAAAAGGATCCCAAGGCCTTAGAGGGCAAGATTGTGGTCT
>QIFF01000056.1 GCA_003230635.1 bacterium
TTGCTTCGTCTCCTTGTCTAATCCATCATAAGGGGAGCAGCCTTCCCGGTCGGCCCGAGAAATGGCCGCGCTGACCGGTAAAACCGCCAGCAGCTCCTCGCCGGCAAGACTATCACAAATAAACTGGCGCTCGCCAGGCTGGGATACCTTATTGGCTACAAAGAAAACCCGGGTCAAACCAATATCCGCCGCCAGCTTTTTAATCCGCTGCCCTACATCCAGGCTGCGCCGCCCCGGCTCCACCACCACCAGGAGCGCATCCACCGACTGAACAGTACGCCGCCCCAGATGCTCCAGGCCAGCCACCATATCCACAATCACCACCTCCTGCGGCTCCAGCAAGAGATGGGAGAGAAAGGCCCGCAGGACTACATTCTCCGCACAGGCACAGCCCGCCCCGCCCTGAGTAATCGTCCCCATCACCATCAAACGCAGCCCTTGATAAGACACCGCCAGTTTAGCCACCAAATCATCCACCCTGGGATTGAGCTTAAAAAATCCCCCCGCAGCGCCGCTGCGCTCTTGAATCAAATCCTTCATCTCGGCCAGGGGGACAATCTTCTCCCTGATTTCGGCCGGAACCCCCAGGGCCAAAGCCAAATTCATACTGGGGTCGGCATCCACCACCGTCACCTGCCTCTCCTCAGCCCACAAACCAGCCAAGAGAGCAGTCAGGGTAGTCTTCCCTACCCCGCCCTTACCGCTAATCGCTATTTTCATGCTATAACTCCATAATTTGAACTGTAGGAACGCTTTCCAGGCGCGATGTTTTGTATCGGGATTTTGTAATCCCGATACATGAGCCTGCCCCTGCGAAAGCAGGGGGTGTCGGGAAAACAATTTCCCGACACAACGCAAATTATCGCTGCAAGATGCCGCTCCTACCAAGCAACCCGCCTTATCTTACTATCCTTTTTGAAACAAAACAAGTTGGAAAAAGATTCACCATCTCAGTTGACAACCCCGCAAAAGAGTGTATATTTACCAGCTATGGAAACCAAAATCCGCCTGCAAAAATTTCTTGCCCAGGCCGGGGTAAGTTCACGCCGTAAGGCGGAAGAATTCATCAAGCAGGGGCTGGTTTCGGTCAACGGGCAGGTTGTCAGCGAGATGGGGACTAAGGTTGACCCGGAAAGGGATGTGACCCGGAAAGGGATGTGGTGCGCCTGCAGGGCAAGCGAATCGGCGTGCTTAAGAAGAAAGCCACCCTTTTATTATACAAGCCCAAGGGCTGCCTGACTACCATGTCCGACCCCCTGGGGCGCCCCACGGTACAGGATTTGATTAAGAAAATTCCCCTTCGTTTGTTTCCCGTCGGGCGGCTGGATTATAATTCAGAGGGGTTGCTGCTGCTCACCAACGACGGGGAGCTAGCCTATGCCCTCACCCACCCCCGCCATCAAATAGAGAAGATTTATCTGGTAAAATTGCGCGGGATACCTACTAAGGCCACACTACAACAATTGCGCCAGGGGGTTAAGCTTAAAGACGGCTTAACCGCTCCATGCCGGGTAAGTGTATTGTCAACCTCTGGGAATAAATGCTGGCTGGAAGTTGTGCTCAAGGAGGGGAAGAACCGCCAAATCCACCGCATGGGAAAGGCGGTCGGCCACCAGGTACTAAAACTGAAACGGGTGGGGCTGGCGTTTTTAGATTTGGAAGGCCTTAAGCCCGGCAAGTACCGCTGGCTAAATCCTAAGGAAATCAAAACTCTCAAAGAGTTAGCTACGGTTTAACCCCTACAACTAAACGACTCTTTGAATCCACTTCAATCAATTCCACCTGGCTTAAACCCGCCCGGACAAACCAGTCTTTGACTTCATTCACGGTATAGGCGCGGCCCCCCTCGGTAACCACCAGCATGTGCACGGAAAAGACCGCTGCATACTCCGGGGAAGTGCGCTCCTCGTCCATGAGAAAGTCATGCACCATCAGTCGCCCGCCGTGGGCCAGGGAAGCCGCCGCTTTTTTGACCAGTTCCAGGGCTTGGGTCTCATCACAGCAGTGCACAACCTGCGAAAGCCAAACCAGGTCATAGCCGGAGCCAAAGTCAAGCTCCCAGTAACTGCCCTCTTTAAAGCTAAAGCGCTCAGTCAAGCCGTTCCTGGCAATGTTTTCCCGCGCCACTTCCAGGGTCAAGGGCAGATCCAGCGCCACCGCCTGCAAATCTGGATTGCTCTTGGCAAAGGCAATGGAATAGGTAGCTGCCCCGCAGGCCAAGTCCAGCATCCGTTTGACACCGTTTACATCCAGCTTTTTTAGAATTTTTTCCGCCCGCTCCTGTCCCACATTATCCATCCCCCAGATATAGGGGCGGTTGAAGCTGCGCTCCTCGCTCAGGGGCAGCTTGGCCTGGGGGGGGCTGTGGCCGGTTTTGACTACCTCCCCTAAAAAATTCCACTGGCCCCAGCATTGATGCAGGTGCTTGAAAATCTCCCCGTGGTAGCCGGCGGTACCCTTAACCAGGTAAGTTTCGGCCAACTCCCGGTTGCGGTAGCAGCCGTGCTCCTTGTCCAGCAAACCCATTGACACCAGGGCATCCAGCATAATCTCCAGGGCACGCCTGTCCACTTCAAGTTGAGCGGCTAACCCCCCTGCCGTCTGCGGCTCAGGAGAAAGACAAGAAAACAAATCCCAATCGTTGGCCACCAGGAAAAGTTTGCTCCCGCGAAATCCCCAGCCCAAGCGCATCAGTTCCCCAAAATCCGGCTTGCTCATTTGTGTTCTCTTTCTCTCATTAAGCAGCTACTTTCCGATAGATAGCCAGGTTGATAAGCTGGGCAGGGTTATTAGACGTTCTCTTGCTGGCATCAAGGATTTCAATGTCCACAATGCGCCTATCTTTGGCATAGTCAATGACAACCCCGTCTATTTCCAGCGAATCGTCAATTTCAACATCCGGCAGAAACTCTATATTAAGCAAATCATGGGTGGGATCATATTCTACTTTCATAACTCCTCCTTCCAATAACGCTTGAGTTGCGAGGTCAAATAAGCCGTAATAACTATCAGTGAGGAGGGAGTTTCTTCATACACTACCCGCAATAGTCGTTCTTTGCCTTCTACCACGAAGCGTTTGTGAGAAACAAGTCTTCCCCCATATCCCTCCACCACCTGATCGGGATTGGAAAGTGTTTCTTCAATCCATATTTCTTTTACTCCCCTCCTAATCATTTTCTGTTTAGCAAGAGGAATAATTTCTATTTCTTTCATCCTGCTCCGATTATACTGCTTTCTCCTGCAACTGCAAGAGAATATTTTTCAGCTCGGCGCAAATTTCCTTCTCCCCTTTACTGGCCCCACGCACCAGCAACTGGCTTTCCGGGGCTTGCCCCTGGCGCTGAACAGGGGTCAGGGACATTGTTTGAGGGTTGCTTTGCACCAGGGCTATAATCCGCCGGGGAGAAACCGGGGTCTGCTCGCTGAAACTGAAGCGGTAGTTGCCGTTCTCCCGCTGCAGCTTGATAATCCCCAGTTGGCGGGCCAGGAGTTTTAAGGCCATTACCCGCAGCAAAAGACCGGCTTCCGGGGGCATCTGCCCGTATCTGTCCTCCATTTCCTCCCGCAACCGTTCCAATTCTTCTTCTGCCTCGGCGGTGGACAATCTCTTGTAAAAGGTAAGTCGCTGGTTGGTGTCGGGGATATATTCCTCTGACAAGCGGGCGTTTAGTTGTAATTCCAATACAGGCTCAATCGCTTTCTCAGCGGGCAGGCCCTTTAACTCGCTGACCGCTTCCTCCATCAACTGGCAGTAAAGGCCAAAACCCACTGAAACAATATTCCCATGCTGCTGCGGCCCCAGGAGATTGCCGGCCCCCCGGATTTCCAGGTCATGGGCCGCCAGGCGGAATCCCGCCCCCAATTCGCTCAATTCCTGAATAGCCTGCAGGCGTTTGCGGGCACCTTCGGAAAGCACCCGCCCGGGCGGAATTAGCAGGTAGGCGTAAGCCCGGTGAGCCGAGCGCCCTACCCTGCCCCTCAACTGGTATAACTGGGCCAGGCCGAAGGTATCGGCCCGATTGA
>QIFF01000230.1 GCA_003230635.1 bacterium
CCGCCAATGTTGACACAGAGAAACCCCTGGTCTGGACAGGCAAGATGTTTAAGCGCTCCGAGGCTGTCCGGCGATTTGTGTTTACCCGCAATTATCAAATCCGCCATATTGACGGCTTGAGCTTTGATTTTCTCTTTGCCACGGCAAAAGAGCTTGATGAGTTGGATTCGCTGGTGCTGCTGGGGGCTGGTGCTCAGGGAAAAGAGCCTCTCCTGCTGGAGCGCAACGGCCTGCCTTATCGAGCTTTTCTGGAAGGCCGGGTCAATGGCGACAAGTATCTTTTACTATTGCATCTATCTCATTTGGAATTGGTTCAACTGGTATGATTACACGGGACAAGATAAATTGGAAAGCACTAGGGACAGGTCACATATCCCCGCCGGAGTCAATCCCTGACAAAAAACTGGCCGAGCGCATCGCCGCTTACAAGAGCCAGGTAGCGGGAAGATACCGCACTGTTGCGCCCCAGGATATTCTCAAAGCCATACCAGCGGGGGAGCACATCGTATCCCCCAAAATCGACGGCGAGACCTGGTTTTTATCAGCAAGGAAGGGGGAAGCATGGCTGCTGTCCCCATCAGGGAAAATCATCACCGGTGTCCCGTTGACTGATGAAGCCGTCCGCATCTTCCGCAAGAGGCAGACACTCCTGGCCGGAGAATTATACGCCAACGGCCAGCCATCCCGACCGCGTGTGCACGATTTACATGCCGCCCTGGGCGGCGGGGCTAAGGCACAAATTGAGCGGCTGCACTTTGCCGCTTTTGATCTTCTTGAGGATAAATACCAGCGCCGTCCCTTTGCCGAACGTGCCCGGCAGCTTATGAAACTGTTGGCTGCGGGCAGACTCTGCCGCAGCGTGCCCTTTGAAAAGGCGCTCAACGCAGACGGTGTATTGAATGCTTACGAACAGTTAGTCACTCGCCGGGGGCATGAGGGAATTGTTGTTCGTTCTGCCGACATAGAAATTCGGAAAATTAAGCCGGAAATCTCTATAGATGCAGTAGCAGTGGGTATGACCAGTCGAACCAACGGCGGCGTTGCCGAATTACTGTTGGCCCTCCAGCGGCCTGATGGTAACTTCCAGTTGCTGGGACGGGTGAACACCGGATTTAGTGAGGCTGAACGCTACGATCTGTGGCGCAGGCTGCAGCCCCTGGCAGTGCAGTCCTCATATCTGGCGGCGGCCCGCTCGGGAGCGTTGTTTCAGTTTCTGCGACCGGGAGTGGTGGTGGAGGTTAAGTGCAACGATCTGCTGGCCGTCCGTTCCAGCGGCGAGCCGGTGCGCCGTATGGCTTTGGAATATCATCAAGAAAATGCCTGGCAGCCGCTCAGACCCATGCCTGCGGTAAGCCTGATTAACGCTGTCTTTAGGCGGATTCGGGAGGATAAAACCGTAGGGCCTGACACTACCGGTATGCGCCAGGTTACCGACCTGGTACCTATAGAAATTGCAGATTCGGCAAAGGGCATCCAGCTCCCCTGTTCCACCAGAGTGCGGCGGGAGGTTTATTCTAAAGATACGGCTGCCGGACTCTGCCTGCGTAAGGCCGTTGTTTGGAAGACCAACAAAGAGAATGTTGATCCGCTCTATCCTCCCTACGTGGTCTTCTTCACCGACTTTACCCCCGGCAGATTGGAACCGCTCAAAACACAAGTCAGGGTGGCATCTACCATAGATAAGATTAACTCCCTGGCTGAAAACTGGCTGGCGGAGAAAATCAGCCGCGGCTGGAGCCGACAAGGACTGTCGGATACAGAACAGCGCCTATCACCTTTATCGCTGCCCACATCTTGCAGCGCCGGTAAAAACTTTCTCCTGAATCTGGAAATATCCTTTGCCCGCACCCCTTCGGTCAACTTTCATGTAGCGGTGCGCAGAATAAGAGCCATGTCTCAAGCCGGCAGTCTCTCCATAGAAAGTGATGACAAAGGTCGGCCCAGACACTACACACTGACATTCAAACAGGATGCTTTAGTGGAAAACATCCGCCGCATTGAGAACTTGTATAGGCTTATCGGGCGCTGGAAGGGAGCGGAGTTTCTGGTCAATAGTGATCCGCTTGGGGACTATGATTTCCAGGGTGTCTTGAATGCACTCAGCGACATTGCATGTTGCTGGCGAAGGCAAAAGAGAAATGAGCATGGCTGCCGGACATCTCTTGCCCTGGGCTGCCGGCAGTTACAGTTCAAGCCGGCGTCCGGCTTTCCCGGTATTGCCCTTGAGGAACCGGCCTGGTACTCGGTAGGGAAATTTGACGGTAAGATTGTCAGCCTTGACAAGGCTTCCCTGCTGGCTCAACTGGACACGCCTGTCAATGAACCGCTGGCGCTCTGTCCGCTCTTTGACCGTAAGCGGGTGATGGAACGCGTCAAGGCTCTGCCGGAAAAACTTGACCCTGCCCAAGGCAACCGATGGGCGCTGGGCTATTTTATTGAGAGCAATAAGCCGGCCTGGGTCTTTCCCAAAAACATCCGCCGCCTGCCGTTTGGGATTACCATGGAGGCACACTCCGAGCAGCCACAAAAGACCTGGCCCTCCGTGTTTCCAACAGCAGGTGTTCAAAATAAACAAGGGGCATTCGGATTTACCGCCCCGCTGGCATCTGCCGCCAATTCCCGCAATATTCCAGCGACCCGTTATGCCGATCTCTGTGGACAGGACACCGCTGTTGAAATGGTGCGTGACTACGCCGAACTGCCGCTTCTGCATCCCAAACTCTTTCAGCAGGTAGGCGTAAGACCAGGCCGGGGAATTCTCTTGTGGGGGCCGCCGGGAAACGGCAAGACCATGCTGGCGCGGGCTGTGGCGGGGGAATCGGGAGCACACATTGAAACCATCTGCGGGCCTGAGGTGCTTTCAAAATGGCTGGGTGAGTCTGAGCGTATGTTACGAGAGACCTTCCAGCGGGCTGCTGGACTCGCCCCATCCGTCATTATCATGGACGAGG
>QIFF01000068.1 GCA_003230635.1 bacterium
GTATTTGTCATTCAATCCACCTGCCCGCCGGTTAACGACAACCTGATGGAACTGTTGGTTATTATGGATGCCCTGAAGAGGGCCTCCGCTTCCAAGATTACCGCCATCATTCCTTACTTCGGCTATGCCCGTCAGGACCGTAAGGTGCAGCCGCGGGTGCCTATCACCGCCAAGCTGGTTAGCGACCTCTTAACTGTCGCCGGCGCCGACCGCGTACTTACCATAGACTTACACGCCGGGCAGATTCAAGGCTTCTTCAACATCCCGGTGGACAATCTCTTTGCCGCTCCCGTATTAATCAAGTACTTAAAGGCCAAGGGATTGGATAATATCGTGATTGTCTCCCCCGATGCGGGAGGGGTGGAGCGGGCGCGGGCATTTGCCAAACGCCTGGACGCCAGCCTGGCCATCATTGACAAAAGGAGAACCGCCCCTGGCGTGGCCCAGGCCATGAACATCATTGGCGAAGTAGAGGGGAAAAACGCTATTCTAGTGGATGACATGATTGATACGGCTGGGACTATGACCCAGGCGGCCGGCTCTTTGATTAAGGCCGGCGCCAGCAAGGTTTTTGCCTGTGGCAGTCATGCGGTCTTTTCTCCCCCCGCCCTGGAGAGAATTGCAGATTCCGCCTTTAGCGAGGTAATAGTTACTGACACCATTCCACCCAAGACGAAAGGGCATGCGGCGGTCGGGAAGGTGGTTGTCCTGTCAGTGGCTGAGCTTCTGGGAGAGGCGATTAAGCGCATTTGCCAGAACAGTTCGGTTAGTTCTTTATTTGTTTAAGGGAAAAGATGGAACCACTTTTTAACCACAGAGGTCACAGAGGATACAAAGGGAAAAGATGAAAAAGATTTTGGTTGTTCTCTGTGCTCTCTGTGGTTAATTTTTGACAATACGTTAATTAATTGGAGGATTAGCAAACAATGGAAAAACTCACCTTATCTGCCAGGCTGCGCTCCGACACCGGCAAAGGGGCAGCCAAGAGACTAAGGAGAGAGGGCTTCTTGCCCGCAGTGCTTTACGGCGGTAAAATACAAGAAGCGATTTCTCTTACGGTAAATGATCACGAGGTCAGGGATGTGCTTAAGCAGCACGCCGGGAAAAATGTTCTGATCAACCTGAACGTGGATAAAAAAGGCCAAAAAGAGTACTTGGTTCTCCTGCAAGAAATGCAAACCCATCCTTACAAGGACCTAATCCGGCACCTGGATTTTCTGCAAGTCTCGCTGGATCAAAAGATAAAGGTAGCGGTAGCCCTGAATTTTCAAGGAGAACCAGTAGGAAAGGCAACTCTGGAAACCCATTTGCGCCAGCTTGAGGTTGAATGCCTGCCGCATCAGATTCCTTGTAATAGATGTCAGCGGCATGGAAACAGGCCAGTCTATATCCATTGGCGATCTGTCCATACCGGCCGAAGTCACAGTGCTGGAAGATGCAGGGCGGATAGTAGCGGCAGCGGTGGAAAAGGCGGAGTTGACAGCCGAAGAAAAAGCTGTTGAAGAAGAAGCCGAAGGCGCTGAAGACAAGCCGGCAGAAGAAAACAGCCAGGAGTGAACGGTTTGAAACTGCTGGTGGGACTGGGCAATCCCGACCCCTGCTACAAGCTGACCCGCCACAATGTGGGTTTTATGCTGATAGAATACCTGGTAGCCAGGCATTCTATCAAGCTTGCTGAGAAAAAATACGGGGTCTGCTGGGGGCGGGGAATTATTGCCGAGTGTGAGGTAATCCTGTCCCAGCCTTTAAGCTATATGAACCTGAGCGGCCAGCCGGTCAGGCAGTTGCAGCAGGCGCTAGCTCTGCCAGAGGCTGATCTGCTGGTGATTTGCGATGATTTCAACCTGCCCTTGGGAACCCTGCGCCTGCGCAAACAGGGAAGCGCAGGGGGACACAACGGCCTGAAGTCTATTATCAACTGCTTGGGTACTGAAGAATTTGCCCGCTTGCGCCTGGGAATAGGTTCGCCGGCCCCCAATAAAGACAGCGCTGATTACGTCCTGGAAAATTTCAAAGCAAAGGAATGGCCTCAAGTTGAGGAGATGATAGAGCAAGCCGCCCAGGCGGTTGAAACCTATCTTTCAGAAGGTATAACCACAGCGATGAATGCCTTCAACTGAAGGCTTAGTAGTATGAAAGAGATATTAAGATGACTGACCGTGAAAAAATCTATTCTATTATCCAAGATTACAAAGATGACAGGGAAAGTGTTTACAACACATGGTTTATCAACAATGAAACCAGGTTAAAGGCTTTCAGGGCAATTCGTAGGGGTGTTGAACAGGTTATAAAGGATGTTAAAGATGGTGTTTTCTCCAATGATTTTAAGGGGTCTTCCTTGGAAGTGGTGCTGACTGCGATAACCGAACAAAAACAGGTTTTTGAGGGAGCCGCTCATGCTTTTTATTGGAAGCCGAAGCTCAGAATCCCGGACATTTATGAAAACGATAAAAATAAAGGGTATTTTGGCCAGTTCTTGGAAGCATGCCTCAACGCCAATAGAGAAGAGCAGATTATTAAGGAAATTATAAAGCTGTCACAATACCATATTAAAGGATTGGGCCCTGCTGTAGCAAACATTCTATACTTTATCCACCCCACGATTATTCCACCGTCTAACACAGCCATACTGAGAGGGTTTAACTTGTTATTTAATGAGAAGAAAAAGCTGGGTTCGTGGGAGAGCTACCTAGAAATGAGGGATACGATTTTACAAGTCAATGAGCAATACAAAAGCTCACTGTCAAAGGATCTGGGATCAATTTCCGGACTGCTTTTTGATATAGGTGTAAGTAAAATTGTTGTTGATGGAAATGTCGGGGACGTGATAGAAAAAGAGCGCAAGAAGAGGGAGAAGGTACGGATAAAAAGGCAACAGGCAATACAGGCTGAGATAGAAGAAGAAAACCTGCATACAAAGATCCAATATCTACTGCTGAAAATTGGAAAATCTCTTGGTTATGATGTTATTGCTGCTTCCAACGATCGAGGGAGGTCATATAATAATGAGAAATTTTCGTTTATTTCCTTGCCCAAGTTCCCCGAGATGGATATTGAAGAAGATGTGCAGAAAACTGTTGAGCTTATTGATGTAATCTGGTTTGAAAGAGATTGCAATAAAATAGTGTGTGCCTTTGAGGTAGAAAAAAGCACATCAATCTACTCTGGCATTTTACGGTTAGTTGACCTGGCGCTCACTCTCCCAAGCTCAGAAATAACGCCCTACCTGGTTGCTCCCGAACAAAGAGAGAAGGAAATAATGGCACAACTTAAAAGACCATCTCTTTTAGCGGAAAATGTCAAAATTTCGTATATTTTATTCTCTGAACTATGTGAGCATTGCAACTCTATATGTAAATTCGGTGAGGATTATACGATTATGAGGAAGATAGCAAGGTGAAATGATATTTCGGCAATGGATTTAAGGCATTGGCTTATAAGATGGCTTCGTAAAAAGTTCATCTTAATTGAATTAAAATAACATCAGACAGACGGAGAGGAACGAGGATCGGTAATGTTACAATTAACGGATTTAGCTTCAATTTTAGGATTAGTCGGATTAGCGGTTGCGATTGGGATTTATTTTTACATCAAAAAACAGCCGGTAGGCAGTGACCTGATGCAGGAAATCTCCGACGCCATCCACGACGGGGCGATGGTTTTCCTCAAGCGGGAATATACTATCCTGGCCGGTTTTATTGTCATCGTTGCGGCCTTGCTGGCATTTGGCATTGACCACTGGACGGCGATTACCTTTGTTTCCGGTGCGCTTTGCTCTATGCTGGCCGGTTTTATCGGCATGAACGCCGCCACCCGCGCCAATGTGCGCACCAGCCAAGCGGCCAAAGAGCATGGGCAAGGCAGGGCTTTGACGATTGCTTTTTCCGGCGGCGCTGTTATGGGGCTTGCCGTTGCAAGTCTGGGACTGGTCGGCGTAGGTATATTTTTCTATATGTTTGGCAAGGACCCTCTGGCGGTTAAATACCTTAACGGTTTTGCTATGGGGGCCAGTTCAATTGCTCTTTTTGCCCGCGTAGGAGGCGGTATTTTTACTAAGAGCGCTGATGTGGGGGCGGACTTGGTAGGTAAAGTTGAGGCCGGCATTCCTGAGGACGATCCCCGCAACCCGGCCACCATTGCCGACAACGTCGGCGACTGTGTAGGTGATACCGCCGGTATGGGTGCTGACATTT
>QIFF01000158.1 GCA_003230635.1 bacterium
TTAGAACGTGATTTGGAATTGGGCGGTTGCCGTTTTTATATGACCCATGCCGTTCCCGGCGACTTATACCGCTACCTGCCCGCTGAAATTGATGATGAGACATTAGCTCAACTGGTAAGTGGGATAGAAGCGGAAGTTATTATCTGGGGGCACACCCACATCCCCTATATCAGGAAGGTGGCGGGAAAGCTGATTATAAACCCCGGCAGCGTGGGGCAGCCGCGGGACGGGATTCCCCAGGCAAGTTGGGCTGAATGGGAGGACGGCCAGGTCAGGCTTTGCCGCAGCGCTTACCCCTGTCAACAAACCATCCGAAAGATTCAGCAATCTTCTCTGGAGCCTAAATTCAAGCAGCAGTTAGAGTATGTATTGACTACGGGGAAGACACCGTAGTCAAGTAGGTTGGGTTGAATGAAATGAAACCCAACAAAAAATAAGCCCTGGTAATTGTTGGGTTTCGTTCCTCAACCCAACCTACCAGAGTGTTGCTGTTCCCATTTGACCTCGGCCGCGGGACGGCGGATGTAGTAAGGGCTGAGTGTTTGGGGAGAAATTGCCTGCCCCAGCTTAAACCGGCGGGAACCCAGTTGGGCGATAATCGCCCCCTGGGGGTAATAAAATCCACTGTCCGCAAAGCCGGCCAACTCACCCAGAGCCGTCTGTAACTGCTCTTGATATACAGCCAGCCCCGCGCCTAAAAAATACACCCCTTCTTTAATCCTGGCCGCCAAATCCGCCGGGCTGATTAGCAAGTCTCCTGAGAGCTTGAGCAGTTTTTTATCTTGCCAGCGGTAGAGGGCTGCATAGACCTGCCCTTGCTGGGCGTTCAGGAGAGAACATATCAAATCCGGGCAGCCAGCACTACGTTGGGCCAAAGCGTCCAGGGTATTGATGCCTGCCACCGGTTTCTGGTGCACCCAGGCCAGGCCCTTGACAATGCTTACCCCCACCCGTAAGGAAGTAAAAGAACCGGGGCCAATTGCCAGGGCAATTCCATCTAACTGGGAAAGGTTACAGGCAGCAGCCCGCAAGAGTTCATCAATAGCCGATAAAAGACCCTGGGAGGGTGTGATCCCCAGCGGCAAGAAGCGCTCGCCCAAGACCTTCCCCCGCTTGATTAGGGCCACACTACTGAGCTTGCCGGAAGTGTCAATTCCCAGAACAGTCACCGTTACGGCATTCCTCCCCCGCCAGGCGGGCCGATCTGTACTGGGCGCCCCCCCTGAACCCCACCCTGCATCATCCTTTGCTGCATCATTTGCTGCATTTCCACTTGGCGCAGCTTCTGGTATTCCTGCAACTCCTGGTCGCGGGCGGAAAGCGGCTCCTCAGCAGCAGGGTCAGCAGGAGCCGTTGTTCCCGTTGCTTCCGTTGTTCCCGCTACCCCGGCACAACTACAAAGGAAAAAGGCCGTTACTGCTAACAATCCCCAGCGTTTGAACATGGCAACCTCCTGTAAAAATTGACGATTGAAGATTGACGATTAAAAATCTTTCTTCCTTTTAAGACGGTATCTACCTATCTTTTTGGTCTGTAGGAGCGGCATCTTGCCGCGAATAATCGTGGCTGGAAGCCACTCCTATATTGCGTTGTGTCGGGAAATTGTTTTCCCGACACCCCATGTATCGGGATTACAAAATCCCGATACAACATTGCGCCTGGAAGGCGCTCCTACATTTTGGCAACGGTTTTCTGTTGCTTAAGCGCAGCAGCTACAAACTCACGGAAAAGCGGGTGCGGCTCAAGGGGCCGCGATTTAAATTCCGGATGAAACTGACAGCCCACAAACCAGGGGTGATCCTTGACTTCAATAATCTCTACCAGCTTGCTGTCCGGGGAAACCCCGCTAATCAGCAGTCCCTGTTGGACGAGCTGTTCCCGGTACTGGTTGTTGAACTCGTAACGGTGGCGGTGGCGCTCGCTGATTTCTGTCTTGCCATAGGCACGACAAGTGTGACTGTCGCTTTCCAGGCGGCAGGGATAGGCCCCCAGGCGCATGCTGCCGCCCAAATTAGCCAGGTCCTGATCCGGCAAAAGGGCAATTACCGGGTGGGGGGTGCAAGTGTCTGCTTCGGTGCTGTTGGCCCCTTGCAGGCCGCAAACATGGCGGGCGAATTCAATGGTTGCGCAGTGCATTCCCAGGCAAATCCCTAAAAAGGGGATTTTATTTTCCCGCGCATAGCGTACGGCGATAATCTTGCCCTCCAGCCCGCGGGTGCCGAAGCCCCCGGGAACCAGAATCGCCTGCTTGTCCGCCAAAAAGGGCTGCGGCCCCTTGTCTTGGATTTCTTCAGCGTCAATCCAATCCAGCTTAACCTTCACCCCATTGGCGACTCCCCCATGCACCAGGGCTTCGTTGAGGCTTTTGTATGAATCCTGTAAATCCACATACTTGCCGACGATGCCGATGGACACCGTGGCCGCCGGCTGCTGAATTCTTTGTATCAAGTCCTCCCAGGGCTTTAAATTGGCCGGAGCGGTTGTCAGCCCCAGAACTTCCAGCAGAATGCCGTCCAATCCTTCCTGGTGGAAAACCAGGGGCACCTGGTAAATGCAGTCCACGTCCTTGGCGGTAATTACCGCTTCCTCAGGCACATTGCAGAAGAGGGCGATTTTGGCCTTGATTTCCTTAGACAAAAAACGGTCGGTGCGGCAGAGAAGGATATCGGGCTGGATCCCAATCTGCATCAACTCCTTGACCGAGTGCTGGGTGGGTTTGGTCTTTAGCTCATGTGCCGCCGCAATGTAGGGCACCAGGGTCAAGTGCACATAGGCCACGTTTTCCTTGCCCACGTCGTACCTAAACTGGCGAATGGCTTCCAAAAATGGCAGGCTCTCAATGTCGCCGATAGTACCCCCGATTTCTACAATCACCACATCCACATCGTGGGCAATACGTAAGATGCCTTCTTTGA
>QIFF01000144.1 GCA_003230635.1 bacterium
TATTATAAGCGGATTCATCCTTAAACAGTTTCCCCAGCGTGCCCTCGCCCCTTTCTATTTTCTCGCTCAGCTTACTCACCGAGGCCAGGGTCTTGTTAAGCTTTTCCGAGGCCTGGCGAACCCTGGCCACACTGGCTTTTAGATCCTTGCGGTTTTCTTTCAGAATCCCCTGCACCTCGTCCATTACATCACGGGCCTTGTCGGCCAGGCGGGGGGATTCCTTATTCAGGGTTTGGCTGACCTTTTCCAGGTTTGCCAGGGTGCGCTCCAACTGGGTGCGGTTGGTTTTAACAATCTCATTTAAGTGCTTGGTTAATTCTTTAACGTACTTAACTGTTTGATTGACCTGCTTACGATTCTGGGCTACCAATTTATCCAGGTTGCGGGAGAGGCGGTTGATATTGCTTACAATTTGTCTTAGCTGTTCCCGGTTCTCTTTAATAACCTCTTTCAAATCCCCGCTCAAGACATCCGCATTATCCACAATGCGCTTCAGGCTTTCCTGCCCCTCGTCCCCGCCCAGCACCTTGCGCATGGAGCCGGACACCTCCAGAATATCATCGGCAATGTCGCCCAGGGTAATGGCCAACTGGTCAAAATCAGCGCTCTCTTGCACCTCCTGAAGGGCGTTCCCATCCTTCAAGCGCGGACTGCCCGGGGAACCGGGGGTTATTTCAATATACTTTTCCCCCAGCAGCCCCATATTGCGCGCAGTAATTACACTGTCAGTATGCAGGACTACTCCGGGGTTAAGGTACAAAGTCAACTTGGCCTGCCCGTTTACCAGCTCAATCTTTTCCACCCTGCCCGCATCCACCCCGGCCACCTTTACCTGGGCGGCTTGCTCCAGGCCGGCGGCCGAATCAAGCAAAGCAGTAAGCCGGTAGCCCCCCGGCTCCACATCCATATCCTCTATGCGAACAGTCAGATAAGCCAAAAGCAGGGAAGCTATCAGCACGAACAAGCCGACCTTAGCTTGTGAGCTTACTCCTGTCACCCACCCTCTCCCCGATATAAATTGTGCGCTAGTTTAATATCAAAACAGCGATTTGTCAAGCCTTATGCTCAAAAGACAAGCGATTAATCTTATGAGCCAGACAGCCGGCGCCGAAACCATTGTCAATATTCACCACCGCCACCCCGGCCACGCAACTGTTAAGCATAGTCAAAAGGGCAGCCAGCCCGTTGAAGCTGGCCCCATAGCCCACACTGGTAGGGACGGCCACCAGCGGCTGATTTACCAACCCCCCCACCACACTGGCCAGGGCGCCCTCCATTCCGGCCACCACCACAATCACCCTTGCCTGCTGCAACAGTTCCTGCCGATCCAACAAGCGGTGAATCCCGGCTACCCCCACATCGTAAAGCGAGCTGACCCGGCTGCCCAGCAGGCGGGCGGTAACTACTGCCTCTTCGGCCACCGGGATGTCGGAAGTACCGGCACAGATTACCAATACCTGCCCCTGTAAAGTCCTGGGTTTTTGCTGAATACTAATTGTACGCGCCAGGGGATTGTATTCGGCGCGCCCATCCAACTCCCGCACCACCTGATAAAGCTCCTTACCGGCACGGGTGCCTAACAAATCACAACCGGAACGCAGCAGCCCGGCTACAATTTCCACCACCTGCGGTGTGGACTTGCCTTCGCAGAAGACCACCTCGGGAAAGCCCTGCCGCAAGGAACGATGATGGTCAAGACAGGCAAAACCCAAATCCTCATAGGGCAGCAGGCGCAGACTCTCCAAACCCTCTTCTATTGAGGTTTCCCCACCCTGAATCTGTTCCAATAAATGGCGTAAGCTTTCCAGGTTCATCTATAATACCAAATGTCAAAATCCAAAGTTCAAATGAAGCCCAAAATCCAAATGTCAAAATTTTAGTCATTTGAGCTTTGGCATTTGTTATTCTTGCTTTAATTCCCGTTCCATCAGCTCCTGCACCGCCAGGCGCGGGTCTTTATTTTCAAAAAGCAGGGCGTAAACCTGCTCGGTAATCGGCATCTGCACCCCTTGCCGCCGTGCCAGTTGCCAGGCGGAGCGGGTGGTAGGCACCCCTTCGGCGACCATCTTCATTCCGGCCTGGATTTGGGCCAGGGTTTTCCCCTGCCCCAGTTGCAGCCCCAACTGACGGTTGCGGCTTAAATCCCCCGTGCAGGTAAGTACCAGGTCTCCCATACCGCTCAAGCCCTGGAAGGTCAGGGGGTTGGCGCCTAAAGACACCCCCAGGCGGGTAATCTCGCTCAGCCCCCGGGTGATCAGGGCGGCCCGGGCATTCAAGCCAAAATTCAGCCCGTCCGCCACCCCGGCAGCGATGGCCATAACATTCTTCAAGGCGCCCCCTAACTCGGTGCCCACCAGATCCTGATTGACATAGAGCCGCAAGCTGGGGGTAGTCAATAGACGCTGGAACTGGGCGGCGTCCGCCTGGGCGGCTGAAGCCACCACTGCCGCACTGGGCAGCCCGGCGGCGATTTCCCTGGCAAAGGTAGGCCCGGAAAGCGCACCTAAAGGGCATTGCAAATTCCCTGGGATGACCTGTTCCAGAATTTGAGTGGGGCGCAGCAGGCTGTTGTTCTCGATCCCCTTGGAAGCACTGATCAGCAGGGTCTTTGGCGGCAAATGAGGCAGCATGGCTTGGGCTACCGAGCGCAGGTGTTGGCAGGGAACCACCATCAGACAATAGACACAACCCTTTAGGGCCTCCGCCAGCGAGGAGGTGACCTGAATCGCAGCCGGCAGGCAAACCCCGGGCAAAAAGGTGGTATTCTCCCGCTGGCGGTTCATTGCCTGCGCCAGGTCGGATTCATAGACCCATAAACTTAAAGTATGACCGTTGGCGGCCAAAAGCCGGGCCAGAGCCGTCCCCCAACTGCCGCCGCCGATAACCGCTAGTTTTGCCATTTATCCTT
>QIFF01000026.1 GCA_003230635.1 bacterium
CCCCCGGCTTTTTAAAGACTTGATTGACAATCCCTGAAAGGGGAGAGGACAAGGTGCGTTCCTGGAGGGAGTGTTTGAGCAGCGCCAACTGCTCCCGGGCGGATTTGATTTGCACCGCCAGAACAGGCAGGGAAGATTTGGCCGTTATTGTCCGGGGCAGTTCAAGACTCCTTTTGTCCAGCATTTGGATTTCTTCCTCCAGATGAAAGAGCTGGCGGCGGGCGGCCTTGAGTTCAGCGCTGGTTGTTTCCAGCTTTGCTTCGCTATCCTCCAAGAGTAATTTAGTTTCCAAAAAGCGAGGCTGAGGGGCAGCTTCCAGTTGATAAAGCCTTTCCGTCTGCTGGAAAAGCCGGCGCATTTGCTTTACCCTCTCCCGGGTATTTTTTTCTCTCAGGCCGAGAACCTCAATTTGGCCGATTAAGTCTTCCCGCTTTCTTCGGGCCTGACTTTCGGTCAGGGCAAGCTGCGCCTTTTCCTCAGCAATTAAAACATCAAGTTGCTTTTTTCCCTTTTGTTCTTCTGCCTGCAGACGGTTAACTTCGCCTTCTTGCTGGGCAATCTTTTCCTTGAGTTCTATGTCATACAAAATAACCAGCGGGGCACCCTTTTCCACCCGATCGCCAATAGCTAAAGGCAGGGAGTCAACTATGGCCTTGATGGGGGCTTCTACCTTAGCCTCAACCCCGGCTAACACCCCCGGGGATTTTATATAATAAACGTGGGGCAGCCCCCACTTTCCCAGACCGGCAAAAGCCAGAACTAAGAGCAGCAAATAAAGATAGTTCCACCAGGAACGGGATTTTTCGGGGCTTGGCGGGTTGACTTGCCGGGCGGGGAAATGTTTATCCTGGTAAAGATTCATTTTTCACTTTTCCCCTTGAGGACAGGCTATTGGGTGCTTTGAAAAATGAGAATTTTCGTTCAAGATCAAGGCATGCGAAAAATTTAACCGCAGGCATATGTTTGATATTCCGAGGATTAAAGCATAACGCCGAGATTGGGCGAAAAGGCCATTTTTCAAGGTGCCCTATTGGTTTAGTATAGCCATTACCAAGGGAAAATCAACCCCTTTGTTATGATGAAAACAACTGTCCTAAAGACAATCGATAAATTCAGCCTTTTGCAGCCGGGAGACAAGGTCGTGGCAGCCGTCTCCGGGGGGCCTGATTCAGTCGCCCTGTGGCATTTTTTGCGGCAATTAAAGCCGGAACTAAAGCTCAAACTGCACCTGGCTCACCTGAATCATCTGTTGCGGGGGAAAGAAGCCCTCGCTGACGCCCGATTTGTTCGGCAGCTAGCCCAGGATGCTAAAGAACTCTTCACCATTGACGCCCAAGACGTGGCCGCCAATGCCAAGCAGAACAAATTATCCATCCATGAAGCCGCCCGCAAGCTGCGCTATCAATTTTTATATCGGGTAGCGGAAAAACAAGGGGCTAATAAAATCGCCCTCGGGCATAATGCCGACGACCAGGCGGAAACCGTTCTCTTGCGCTTGTTACGGGGCAGCGGCCCGCAGGGGCTGCGGGCAATGCAACCCCGCAAAGGGCAGATCATCCGCCCCCTCCTGGAAACCAGCCGCCGGCAAATCATGGATTTTCTTAAGCAAGAACAATTAACTTTCCGTGTAGATTCCTCCAACTTAAAAACTAAATACCTGCGCAACAAACTGCGCCGGGAGCTGCTGCCCGTGCTGCTGCAGGATTACAATCCACACCTCAAGCGCAACCTGGTGCAATTGGCGGATATTCTGCGGGAAGAAGAGATTTTTTGGGAAGAATATTTGCCTGCTCAACTGGACAGACTCTTGATTTCTCAAGACTCCCACCAACTGGTATTAAATATCCAAGTATTAAAGACAATGCCCCTGGCCCTGCAACGCCGCCTCTGCCGCAGGGCGATTGAGCAGGTGCAGGGAAATTTACAAGCCATCAACTATACTCATATCCAGCAAATTCTGGCCCTAATTCAAGAACAAAGGGGAGAAAAGCTGCTCCACCTGCCCCATAACTTACTGGTGACCAAACGGTATGATGAATTGGAAATTAGGCAGGGTAGCTTCCATCTCCCTTTTTTTATGCAAGAGTATCCCCTGATTGTGCCCGGAGTTACCGAAATTAAAGAATTGGGGCTGCGTCTTGAAGCCAGCTTATTGCCGGCTAAAGAGGTATCCTGGAAAGAAAACCCCAATGATGCTTACATGGATTGGGATAAGATTGCCCAACCCTTGTATCTGCGCCGCCGCCGCCCCGGGGATTGCTTTACCCCTTTGGGAATGCAAGGGAGCAAAAAATTAAAAGATTTCCTGATTGACAACAAAGTGCCGCGCAGTCAGCGGGAGAGCATCCCCCTGCTAATAGGGGGAAATGAGATTATCTGGGTGCTGGGGATGCGTATCAGCGAAGGGGTCAAGGTTACGCCCATCAGCAGGAAAGTGCTCTGGTTGCAACTGCACCCTTAATTTGTGCTATAATGCACTTTATATATGGATTAGGACAAGAAAATCTGTTTAGGTGGGGTTGAGATGGATGAAAAGCAAAAAGGCGTTTCCCCGGAGGACTGCCGCCGCAACGGGCAGGAACGCCGCCGTAAACCTACGCCAGTAGTCAGTAAGCATACCTTTAAGGGGGAACGGCGCAACCACCGCCGCCAGGGGGATAAGGAAAGGGGTTACTATATTGACCGTCCGCATAAGGAGATGGTACTTTTAATCGGGGCGATAGGGGCCTTATGCGTACTGGATGCTGTGCTTACTCTCTACCATATCGGCAGGGGGGCGGTGGAGATTAATCCGGTGGTGAATTATTACCTTACCCTGGGTAGCGGCTACTTTTTTCTTTTCAAAGCCTTGATTACCATACCGGCCCTGATTGTTTTGCTCTTACACCAGAATTTTTATTATATAAAAAGGGTGGTTACCTGTATCGGCGGCTTGTATTCCCTGGTGGTTGTTTATCACTTGGTTTTGTTTGTTCTGATTTCTTAGGGATTTTATGCTAAATTGCGACCGTGGGAGGGATGGCCGAGCGGCCGAAGGCGGCGGTCTTGAAAACCGTTAGGCGAAAGCCTCGTGGGTTCGAATCCTACTCCCTCCGCCATTTTTTGTCACAGAGCAAGGCTTTTAACCAATAAGGGATACGCTATCCTTATATCTTTCTGCTTGAGACAAGCCGAAAGCTTGGGTGGAGAGGCTGGACAAGACCCTCTCGGGTAAAAGTGGGGGTAAAGTTATTTTGGGCATTGTCTCCTGCAGGATTGGTTCCAGCCTTAAGGAGAAAAAGTAGTACTCCCGGCAGCGAGCGCAATCTATTAGGTGAATTAATAGTTGCTGCTGTTCCTCGGCTTCGGGCAGATCATTTACCAACTCCATTAACTCTATTTTCTCGGCATAATAACTACAGTTCATTTTTTGATACCCCCCTTTGGACATCTACTTTTCCCCCAGGATTTCCGGTTTTACCTTGGCTAAAAAGCTCACGGTGAAGGCGGTAATCGCCCCCTCTATCAGCATCACCGGCAAGTGAGCCAGGGCAGCGTATTTTGCCACTCCAGCGAAGTCCTCCCCGGTGGTTACCAAAAACAGCGCCAGAATCAACCCGCTGAAAAGGGTGGCGCATGCCCCCGCCACGGCGCCGAAGATCGCATCAGTTCTCCTAAAGGTAGAGCGTTTCCTGAGAGAAAAAATTCCCCAGGATACCAAAGCGGGAATTCCCATCATGCAGGCATTGGCCCCCAAGCTGGTGATTCCCCCGTGCTGGAACAAGAGACATTGCAAAATTAATCCCAAGAGTATGCAGGGAAAGCTGGCCATACCCAAAACCACCCCCGCCAA
>QIFF01000137.1 GCA_003230635.1 bacterium
AATTCAGAGAGATAAAAGGTCTAATGGAAGGAACAGCAAAACCGGATACTGGACGTTGTATAGACATCAGTACCACCGCCGCCTTAAAAGAGATGGTAATTCCTGGGTTAACCGCAATAGTGGCGCCGGTTCTGGTTGGTTTTGTTATGGGGGCGGAGGCGTTAGGCGGGCTGCTGGCCGGAGCAACTGTTACTGGTGTATTATTGGCCCTGATGATGTCCAACGGGGGCGGGGCCTGGGACAACGCCAAAAAATACATTGAAAGCGGCCATCTGGGAGGCAAGGGCTCCGACACCCACAAGGCGGCGGTGGTAGGCGATACCGTAGGCGATCCCTTCAAGGACACTTCCGGCCCCTCCATGAACATCCTGATCAAGCTGATGTCGGTAGTCGCCCTGGTAATTGCCCCGCTTCTGCGCTAAAATGTAGTTGCCTGATTTATCAGGCCAAAGTTGCCCCATAAATGGGGATGATCCCCTTCAAGGGGCAACTACACAAACCTAGTGCAAAATAACTGCCATGAAACAACTAATGGACAGCCAGGCGCTGGATGCAGCCCTTTCGCAAATCAGCGCCCAGATA
Organism: bacterium; assembly: GCA_003230635.1. The sequence continues at coordinate 583 of QIFF01000137.1, forward strand.
TTGAGCGCTCATCCCCAGGCGGGGGATTTGGCCCTGCTTGGGATTCGCACTAAGGGCAAAAAGCTGGCGCAGCGTATTGCCGCCAAGCTCAGGGAGAGGGCCGGGCTCGAGCTGAAGGTGGGAACAATCGATACCAGCCTTTATCGTGATGATGTTAATGTAAGCCCCCGCCGTCCTCTTCTTTGCAAGACGGAAATTTCCTTTCCTGTTACCAATAAGAAAATCATTTTGGTGGATGACGTGCTCTACACCGGGCGCACCATTCGCGCCGCCCTGGATGCGGTGATGGATCTTGGGCGCCCCAGTTCTGTCCAACTGGCGGTGCTGGTTGACCGCGGTCACCGCGAGCTGCCCATTCATGCGGATTATGTGGGGCTTATGGTAACCACCTCCCGCCAGCAATCGGTGCGGGTGATTCTCCAGGATGACCCGGCCCAAGACGAGGTAGTCCTGATTCAGGAACCCGAAGCCAGAAAATGGTGAGACCCCAGATGCTAAAGCGCAAAGACCTCTTGGATATTGAAAGCCTCACGCCTGAGGAAATTCAGCTTATTTTAGATACCAGCGAATCCCTCAAAGAAATCTCCTCCCGCGACATCAAGAAAGTCCCCACCCTGCGGGGCAAAACCCTTATCAATCTCTTTATGGAACCCAGCACCCGCACCCGCACCTCCTTTGAACTGGCCGGCAAGCGCCTCAGTGCCGATGTGGTTAATATTTCCGCCTCAAGCAGCAGTGTGCTCAAGGGGGAGAGCCTGCGGGACACCGCCCGCAACCTGCAAGCCATGAACCCGGATATTATCGTGCTGCGCCACAGTGTGCCCGGCACCCCGCACCTTTTGGCCCGCCTTCTGCCCTCCTCCATTATCAACGCCGGCGACGGGGCGCATGAGCACCCCACTCAGGCCCTGCTGGATTTGTTGACCATTCGCGAGAACAAGGAAAGGATTGAAGGGCTTAAGGTGGCCATTGTAGGGGACATCAGCCACAGCCGGGTGGCACGTTCCAATATCTGGGGGCTGACCAAGCTGGGGGCAGAGGTAACCGTAGTGGGGCCGCCTACCCTGATTCCGGTGGGAATAGAACAACTGGGGGTGAAGGTGTCATATAACCTGCCGCAGGTTATCCCCAGTGCGGATGTAATCATGATGCTGCGCATTCAACTGGAGCGGCAGGAACAGGGCTTGTTTCCCTCCCTGCGGGAGTATGCCCGTTTGTTCGGACTCTCCCGCAGCAAGCTCAGCACAGCCAAGCAAGATGTCTTGATTATGCACCCGGGGCCGCTTAACCGGGGAGTGGAAATTGAAGCCGAGGTGGCCGACGGCCCCTATTCGGTGATATTGGAGCAGGTAACCAACGGGCTGGCGGTGCGCATGGCCCTGATGTATCTATTGCTGGGGGGTGCGGGATAAAGAATTTTTTGACAGGATTAACAGGATTGACTGGATTATTTCTTTTCAATTTATTTATCCTGTACATCCTGTATCTAATCTAAAATCAAAATAAGACCGAAGGCAATAAAAAAGAACTAACTAAAAATACTTGGTTACGTTTGTCATCTTTACAACAAAGAGTTTCTTGACAGGATTGACAGGATGGTGTTGCAGCTACGAGTTTTGGGTTTCAGGTTTTAACTTGAAACTTTTTTCATCTTGTTTATCCTGTAATCCTGTCTAATTCTCTTTATATTTTGTTTGTCCAGTCAAAGAATGTTGTAAAAAGGGAGAAAGCGAGTGAGCTTGCTTATTAAGGGCGGACGAATTATTGATCCGGAGAGCCAGAGCGATTTTATCGGCGATGTGCTGCTGGAAAAAGACCGCATCAGCCAGTTGGCCCCCCATATCAGCCCGCCCGGCTCGGTGAAACAGGTGATTGAGGCTCAAGGGAAAGTGGTTGCGCCCGGCCTGATTGATTTGCACGTCCACCTGCGCGAGCCGGGGCGTGAGGACGAGGAAACCATTGCCAGCGGCTGCCGGGCCGCAGTGCGCGGCGGTTTCACTACCCTGGCCTGCATGCCCAATACCCAGCCGATAAACGATAATCAAGCGGTTTGTGACTTCATTCTCTCCCAGGCGCGCAAGGCCGCCCTTTGCCGCGTTCTGCCGGTTGGAGCAATCAGCAAGGGACAGCAGGGCGAGAGACTGGCGGAGTTGGGGGAGTTGAAAGAGGCCGGGGCGGTAGCCTTTTCCGATGACGGCAATCCTGTAATGAACGCCGCCCTGATGCGGCGGGCCATGGAATACAGCCTTATGCTGGGGCTGCCGATTATTTCCCATTGCGAGGAGTTAAATCTCAGCCAGGGCGGGGTAAT
>QIFF01000115.1 GCA_003230635.1 bacterium
CCGGGCATTTCCAGGCCCTCTGGCAGCGCCTGAATATCAGTAATGACGACTTCATTCGCACCACCCAAGAACGGCACGTCAAGGCCAGCCAGGCCCTATTCGAAACGATTTACCAGAAGGGGGACATCTACCGGGGGGAATATGAAGATTGGTACTGTACCCCCTGCGAGACCTTCTGGACGGCAAACCAATTAGACAAGGAAAGAATCTGCCCTGACTGCGGGCGTCCTACGGAGAAGCTAAAGGAAGAGAGTTACTTCTTTGCTCTATCCAAGTACGAACAACAGTTATTGGAACACATTGAGAGCCATCCCGGTTTTATCCTCCCCCGGCAGCGCCGCAATGAGGTTCTGAGCTTTATCAAGGGGGGCTTGCGGGATTTAAGCATCAGCCGCACCAGCTTTAGCTGGGGAATTCCCGTTCCCAGCGACAGCCGGCATGTGATGTATGTCTGGTTTGACGCCCTGGTCAATTATCTTACCGCAGCCGGTTATCCGGATGACAAAGAACGCTTCAATCGCCTCTGGCCGGCGGACGTGCACTTGATGTCCAAGGATATTTTGCGCTTTCATGCCGTTTATTGGCCAGCCTTTCTGCTGGCCGCCGGTCTGCCCCTGCCGGGCAAAATCGTAGTCCACGGCTGGTGGACGGTAGAGGGGGCTAAGATGTCCAAATCCCTGGGCAACGCTATTGACCCCCATCATCTGATTGACCTTTATGGGGTGGATGCCCTGCGCTACTTCCTGCTGCGGGAGGTTTCCTTTGGCAATGACGGGAACTTTTCCCAGCGCGCCCTTATCCAGCGGATTAACAGTGATCTGGCCAATGACCTGGGAAACTTGCTGCAGCGCAGCCTTTCCATGGTGAATAAATATTATAACGGGGTTGTGCCCGAACCCGGCCCGGAAGAAACAGAGGATATTGCATTAAGCGAAGCTGCTAATAACTTAGTGCTTCAGATAGATGATTTGCTTAATGAACTGGCTTTTAGTAAACTGTTAAGCAACATATGGGGATTTATCGGCCAAGCCAACCGCTATATCGCAGAGCAAGCCCCCTGGGCACTTCATAAGGCCGGGCAGCAAGAGCGCCTGAGCCGGGTGCTCTATAACCTGCTGGAGGCCTTGCGTATTATTACCCTGCTGGTTTATCCCTATATGCCCTCCAGTGCGGAGGAAATCTGGAGGCAGTTGGGGATAGAAGAAAAACTGGAAGAACAGGGGTTGAATCAGGCCGCTGATTGGGGTAAAATTAAGGTTGGGAGTGGAATTAAGCAGGCGGGAGCGCTGTTTCCGAGAATAGAGGAGTAGATGTGGGCTATGCCCACTGTCATTGCGAGCAAAGCGAAGCAATCTACTTTCATGTTAGCAGATTGCTTCGTCGGCTGCGCCTCCTCGCAATGACACTTTCTATATGAGGGAGTAAATGTCGCTAAAACCAAAATTCATTATCGGCATAATTAGTTTGGCAGGAATATTATGTTTCAGCAATTCCTGGGCAAGCCACTTGGGCGCTATATACCCCGAGATAAAAATCTTATACGTGCCCGCAGAATATCCCACCATTCAAGGGGCCATAAACGCCGCCCTGGCCGGGGACGAGGTTTCGGTCAGCCCGGGAACCTACCATGAAACCATTGTGCTTAAACCCTGGGTAGCGGTGCGCAGCGAAGGGTCTAAAGAGGAGCACCTCAATCACGATGCCGCCCGCCGCACCATTATTGATGGCAAGGGGGCATTAAAACCAGTGGTAGAGGGGGCAGACGGCGCAGTGCTGGACGGCTTTACCCTGACCGGCCTGGGCAAGGTGGATCACCATCTGCCCGACCACCCCCACGGGGTGCAGTGCCGGGGCAACTCTCCGATTATCATCAACAACATCGTTCACCATATGGGCGGCACCGCCATCGGCACTCATGTGGAGAAGGACAGGGAAGCCGCCCCCTATATTGCCAACAATATCATTCATCACAATCAGGGATTGGGGATTGGGAATAACCATGAATCTGCGGCCACCCTGGTGGGGAATATCGTCTATGCCAATGGCGAGGTGGGAATCGGCATCCGCAACGGCGCTCATCCCCTTATTGAAGACAATATTGTCTATGACAACGGCTGGGCGGGAATTGGCGTCCGGGATGGCGGCTTCCCCATTATCAGGGGGAATAAGGTCTATAACAACGGAGTTTCCAAATCAGCTTCCATGGGGGCGGGAATTGGGATTGCCAATACCTTTGTACCGATTGTAGAAAACAATGAGGTGTTTTCTAATTACCTGGGAGGAATCGGGCTGCGCCAGGGGGCTACCGCGGTGATCAGGAATAATAGAACTTATAAAAACCGCTATGCGGGAATCGGGCTGGACGGGGCGGTTTCCGTTTTAATTGAAAACAACGAAATCCACCACAACAAGCGGGGAGGGATTGGGATTACCAACAACTCCTCGGCGGTGATTATAAAGAACAAAATATACGGTAACGAGAATGCCGGGATTGCCCCCAGCGGCAATCAACAAATCATTACCGAGGCCAACATCATCCACGACAACGGTGAACCTTACTCAGCCACTCCTCCGAAGATGACCAGGACTAATAGGGGAGACCGTGTCTTTACCCGCGACGAAGCCGGGGGGATTAATGAACCCCTGGGACTGCCCGACCCTTCGTTCTATGAATGGACACAGCAAAATAATAATAATACTAATAAGAAGTAGCACAAGTTTGACACTTTCCGGGGTTCAAGCACCTGCTCACAGGTCAGGTCAAAAAAACCTTCCATTCCCATTGATTCCCTGCTAAAATAACAAGTTCCATCTTTGAACTTTGCCGAAGGAGAGTTTTGCTTGAGTGAGGAAATAAAAAGCCAGGGGAGCTG
>QIFF01000273.1 GCA_003230635.1 bacterium
TCCGCTAACCTATGGGTGCCCCTAAGGGATAAAATCATCTTTTCTATGGGGAATGCTAATTATATACCTGGTGGACAAGGAAAGCAAGTTCTCAAAATGTGTCAGGGCAGGTTGTACGGTTGTACTAACAGATGGTTTTCCTCAATTCCTGTCCGGTCAACCGGCCCAGCAGCTCAAAGAAATCGGGGAAGGAGGTTTGGACACAGGCTAGATTCTCAATCTGACTTTCTCCGTCAGCAATTAAAGCGGCAACTGCCATTGACATGGCCAGGCGGTGGTCGCCGTGGCTGTTGAAGGCGGCCCCTTTGAGTTTGGCCCCACCTTGAATTTTCATCCCGTCGGGATATTCCTCTACCACCACCCCAGCCTTACGCAATTCAGCCGCCAGGGAGCTGATGCGGTCGCTTTCCTTGACCCGCAGCTCAGCCGCTTGATGAATAACCGTCTCCCCTTCAGCCACCGCCGCCAGGATTCCCAGAACAGGAAATTCGTCAATCATACGTACCACTAAATCCCCTTGGATGCTAATCCCGTGCAACTGACTGCTCTGGACAAGTAAATCGCCCACCGGCTCTCCACCCGTCTGGTAGCGGCGTAAAATTTCTACCTGTCCTCCCATTTGCCTTACCGCCTCCAAAAAGCCGGTGCGGGTGGGGTTGAGGCCGACATTTTTAATCGTCAGTCGGGAATTGGGCACAATCAGGGCGGCGGCGATAAAAAAGGCGGCGGCGGAAAAATCAGCGGGAACGTTAATTTCTATTCCCCGCAAGCGGGGCTGGCCCTCAAGCCTGACCGTTAAGTCCTGGCGGTTAATCTTAGCCCCCATTGCCTTGAGCATTTTTTCCGTGTGATCCCGCGAGGGGCCGGGTTCGGTTACCAGGGTAACCCCAGGGGCAAATAAGCCGGCCAGTAAAATGGCAGACTTTACCTGAGCGCTGGCCTGCTTGAGGGTATATTGGATGGGTTTTAAGCCTGCGCCCTGAATAGTCAGGGGAGCTTTCCCCTGGGGTCCCGATATCTGGGCCCCCATTAGGGAAAGTGGTTCTATAATCCTTCCCATAGGGCGTTGGCGTAAAGAGGCGTCTCCATCAAGCACCGAGGAGAATGGCTGGCCGGCCAGGATCCCGGATAATAAACGCATGCTGGTGCCGGAATTACCCACATACAAGGTATCTTTTGGTTCTTTTAGCCCACACAAGCCCTGGCCATGGACAATAACTTTGTCTCCCTGGCCTTCTATCTTTACCCCTAGGGCTTGCAGGGCCGACCAGGTGCACAGGCAATCCTCAGCGCGCAGGAAGCCGCTTATTACAGTCTTGCCTTGCGCCAGCGCTCCCAACATCAGGGCGCGATGGCTGATGGATTTATCGCCGGGGGGGGTGAATGTTCCCTGTAATTTGGAGACCGGGGAAAGGATTAACTTCTCTGCCAAAGAATAATTCTCCTGGGAAAGTGCTTCTTCCGGAACTGGAAGGGATTTGGTGGGTAAGGAACGCGCTGCCCTTGTTGTATCGGGATTTTGTAATCCCGATACACAGGGCGTCGGGAAAACAATTTCCCGACGCAACGGCAGAAGTAGTAATTGTAGGTTGGGTTGAGGGACGAAACCCAACCTACAATTACCAGGGGTTATTTTTTGTTGGGTTTCATTTCATTCAACCCAACCTACTTGCTACTTGCTGATAACGGAAATAAAAATGGGCGGGTTTTCCTTGCTCAGATTATCAAAGAAATCCACCGCCCTTGGCTTATTCCTGGAAATGTCGATCAGAATATCAGTATCTACCAAAACCCCCTTCAATTCAGCCACTAACCTTCACCCTTTTTCTCCAGCCAGCCCGTTGTTTCCTTAACCACTCTTGACTATCAGTCATGTCCCTACGGTCGGCCCACATGCCCACAAACCCCAGGTCTCTTAGCGAACCAGGCCGGCCTTTGTCCCTTGTTTTGGTCTGGGCGCTGATAATTATCTGGTCGCGTTTAACCTCCACCTCATAACCCCCGTCTTTGGGCAGATGTGCCTTTTTCCAAATGTCTATGGGTATATAAATAATTCCGTCTTTAACTTCTATCTGCATTTATTTATGCTTCCCCTTAGGAAGATTATATCCCCTTGTAAGGGATTTTGTCAATTTCTTTTGATTGTTCAATCAAAATCAAGAAATTCGGAGGGGCTCATTTTGAAGACCTTAGCCAGTTTCTCTATGGTATCAAGCCTGGACGCGGAAGCTCGCTTGCTTTCCAACAACTGAACGTGTTTGTATTCTATCCCCGCTAATTCGGCCAGTTTCTGCTGCGTGTAGTTGTGTTTCTTTCTTAACTCTCTGATACGTCTAGCCAATTTTAGTCTGATGTTTTCTGCCATAACGATTTTAGTATGGCAGAAAACATTTTTCCTTGACACCTTAAAATTAATGTGTTATAAGGCACCAAGTAAATCCGGTAAGAGACTGCTGCTCCCTGCGTCACGCCGAAGTACAGCGCTGGGAACAGTAAGGGCGGGCAGAAATGCCCGCCCTTAACTCTATCATGGAGGTCTGCCCCTACTTGAGACAAGAACAAGATCAAAAAGAGATTTTTGCCTCCTCCTCCCAGAAATACAAAAAAGTTTTCTGTAAAGGGCGGATGAAAAGTATACCGGGGTAATGGTCGAAAATGGTACCACTTTAGTGCTTAATATAGCTCCCTTAGTGGGAGGGGGTCAAGGATATTTTTCCCTTTTTCTTTTTTGTGTCAGTTTGAATGTTTTCTAAGTCCCGTTTGGCCTATGGCCTTCACGACAGTTAGAAAACTTCCCCACAGATTAGTTTCACCCCTTCCTTGTTGATTTTTTGCGCCGCCGCAGGCTTTCTTTGAAGCGGGAGCTTTCGCTTCGCCGTTCATCTCCAGGATGTGTACCCGGTGAGTTAGTCGGTCTAACAGCGCGCCGGTTACCTGCCAAACTCAAACTCACTACCTGTATAACCTGGTTACTTCTTTACTGCTCAATGAAAATGTCTCCATGCCACATGGTGACATTTTCATTAGGCTGGCACAAGATAAAAAAAAGGGCTTGACAAGGCTTTTTGGGCGTGCTACTATACAGCCAGCTTAAATAAAGCTAACTAGTTATTTGTTAAATAAATTAATCCCTTAACCCTTGTTAGTTTGCAGCTAAACCAATAAAGGGAAAGGGGTTTTTTGTCCTTTTTTGGCGTAAGCCGATATGTTCTTTGAAAATTGAATTAGGTGATACTGACTTGTGAGGTTTTTTGGATCAATTCCTGAAAGATGGCACTTGTAGGGAGTAATTCTTACAGTGCTGACGTTTTTTATGGAGAGTTTGATCCTGGCTCAGAACGAACGCTGGCGGCGTGCTTAACACATGCAAGTCGAACGAGAAAAAGCCCCTTTCGGGGGGTGAGTAAAGTGGCAAACGGGTGAGTAATACATGGGTAACCTGCCCTTAAGACCGCGATAACATCTTGAAAAGGGTGCTAATAGCGGATAAGACTACGTGGCTGCGGTCAAGTAGTAAAAGATGGCCTCTATATATAAGCTTTCGCTTAAGGATGGGCTCATGCGTCATTAGCTTGTTGGTGGGGTAACGGCCTACCAAGGCTGCGATGGCTAGCCGGCCTGAGAGGGTGATCGGCCACACTGGGATTGAGATACGGCCCAGACTCCTACGGGAGGCAGCAGTGGGGAATTTTGCGCAATGGGGGAAACCCTGACGCAGCAACGCCGCGTGAAGGATGAAGCTTCTTGGAGTGTAAACTTCTGTCAGATGGGAAGAAATGTCAGTGGGTTAATACCCTGCTGACTTGACGGTACCGTCAGAGGAAGCCCCGGCTAACTCCGTGCCAGCAGCCGCGGTAATACGGGGGGGGCAAGCGTTGTTCGGAATTACTGGGCGTAAAGAGCGCGTAGGCGGCCAGGTAAGTTAGGCGTGCAATCCTGTGGCTTAACCACAGAACTGCGCTTAATACTGCTTGGCTTGAGTACGGGAGAGGAAAGTGGAATTCCAAGTGTAGCGGTGAAATGCGTAGATATTTGGAGGAACACCAGTGGCGAAGGCGGCTTTCTGGACCGATACTGACGCTGTGGCGCGAAAGCTAGGGGAGCGAACGGGATTAGATACCCCGGTAGTCCTAGCCGTAAACGATGGACACTAGGTGTAGGGAGAACTAAATCTCTCTGTGCCGTAGCTAACGCATTAAGTGTCCCGCCTGGGGAGTACGATCGCAAGGTTGAAACTCAAAGGAATTGACGGGGGCCCGCACAAGCGGTGGAGCATGTGGTTTAATTCGACGCAACGCGAAGAACCTTACCGGGGTTTGAAATATACAGGACAGCCCTAGAAATAGGGTCTTCCTTCGGGACCTGTATACAGGTGCTGCATGGCTGTCGTCAGCTCGTGTCGTGAGATGTTGGGTTAAGTCCCGCAACGAGCGCAACCCTTACCCTTAGTTGCCACCAGGTTATGCTGAGCACTCTAAGGGAACTGCCGTTGATAAAACGGAGGAAGGTGGGGATGACGTCAAGTCCTCATGGCCCTTATGTCCCGGGCTACACACGTGCTACAATGGCCGGTACAAAGGGGGGCGATACCGCGAGGTGGAGCAAATCCCAAAAAGCCGGTCTCAGTTCGGATTGAAGTCTGCAACTCGACTTCATGAAGTTGGAATCGCTAGTAATCGCGGATCAGCATGCCGCGGTGAATACGTTCCCGGGCCTTGTACACACCGCCCGTCACACCACGAAAGTTGTACCAGAAGTCGCTGAGCTAACCCGCAAGGGAGGCAGGTGCCCAAGGTATGATTAGCGATTGGGGTGAAGTCGTAACAAGGTAGCCGTAGGAGAACCTGCGGCTGGATCACCTCCTTTCTAAGAGTAAC
>QIFF01000209.1 GCA_003230635.1 bacterium
CTTTCTGGTGGTGAGGGTCTTCCTGCGGTTGGCCGGAGAGCCTGATTTTACCTTTTTCTGTATCGGGTTGTTCCTGGTGGTTTTGGTGCCCTTTAATCACTGTGGCCTGGCGGGGTAATTCCCCTTCCATTCCCTCAAAAAGATAGTCCTGCCGGTTTTCTTTCTCCTTGATTTCCGTCAGGTGTTGGGTCAATTCCTGCTGCCATTTGTCCAGCTTCTCCAGGATTTTTTGCAGTTCCTGGCTCTGAGTGATAGTTGAAACTTTCTGTGAAGCTTCCTGTTTCGCGGGGGAAGAATTTGGTGCCGAAGGGGTTTTTGCCTTTTTGCCAGGGGAGGAAGTTGGGGCTTGCCCCTTCGGCACCGTTTGTTCAGATTGGTTGTTGCTGCGGGTGGCAAGCTCCCGCGACGGGGATTCTATCCGATTAAGGGAATCTGCATCCGCTGAGGAAAAACCGGCGGAAGCCGGCGGCATTTGGCTGAAATCTTGTCCCTCTTCAGCTTCAACCCCTTCTCCGCTGGGCAGTTCTCCGTGGGACAAGGCTGCCTTGAGTTGCTGCCAAGCGGCTGCTTGGAACTGGGGATTGCTCGGAGAACTGGCGTCAAGGGGTGTTTTTACTTCCTCGGCCGACGCCAGGGTTTCTCCTGCCGGCTCTATCTCAGCCTTGGCTGTTCGCCGGCTTAAAATTTGCTTTTTTAACTGTTGACGTTCCTTTTCAGACAAAGCAAGTTTGGGTTGATTGCCCGGCACCGTTCCTCTCGGCTTCAGGGGCTGTTGGCTGCGAGTACTGAGCATTGCCAGCTCATTTCCCAGCTGCGTTAGCTCTGCAGCAGCGGCAGCAAGCCCCTCTTCTTTGCTCTGAGTCAGCTCCTCCAGTTCGGTCGCCGCCCTGCTGATTTCCTCTCCCTCTTGCCAAAGTTGTTGTGCCAGGGCAAGGAACTCCGGCTGGGGTGTTCCCGTATCCACCACAGGGGATTTCCAGACATAGCTGGATACCAAGGGGGCCAAGAGCACGCTGAAAAAGAGGGCAGTAAAACTAATCAAAAACAACTGCCTCAATAAGTGGTTGCCTGAAAAGCGCGGTGGGCGGCAGGGGAAAAGCTTTGTGGTGCTTTGTTCCTTCATGTGCTGAATTACCTGGTGGTTAAGGTAATCCTGGAGCTTGTTCTGGCCCTGCTGCGAACCTTGGATGCAGGTAAGCAGAGCCTCTTTTAGGCCCAGGCGTTCATCAACCTCACGCACAATGCGGCGGCGGGAATACCAGTGGCCGGCCAGAAAATAGGCTTCCATCAAAAGGCAATAGCCCATAAAAGACCAGAGTAGTGAATAAACCAAGTCCCGGGGAAAAGCAAAATAAGGAGCAATCAGCAACTGGGGCAAGAGTAAAATCAGGCCTACCAATAACAGGTTAGAAACCATCTGTTCCAGGTTGGAAAGGTTGAGGCGTAAGCCTGCCCGCTTGAGATAGGATCCGATAAAACGGCGGCTTTCCCCCCTCATGCCCATCCACCCCAAGCAGCCGGCAAAAATAGCCCCAAGGAGCATCAAAGTCGGCAAGCCGATTACCAGTAAAAGTCCGTCCCGGAACCAGGCACTCAGGAGGTTTAGCTGCGGCTCCTGCTGCCAGAAAAATTGCTGTCGGGCAAACTCTTGCTGCAGGCCGTTTTTAAGGCTTTCCCCCCAACCGAAGAAAACCTCCCCCAGCACCAGGATAATTACCAGCAATTTCCCAAACTGGATGATTCTCTTGAACTGTTTATTTAACTCAATTTCTAAGCCGTAAAATCTCACTTACGTCTTCCCCGTAACATACAAATGCCGATGTGGGAAAACATCAGTTACTCCTTATCCCTTGTCATAATAAGCAACTAATGTGCCAATACAGACGTTATGGGCAATAATGTAACATGGATGACATGAGAGATAAAAAACAAGCGGATAAAGGACGAGCAGGTAATTAGCAGCACAATTTGCGGGCTGTAATGCGGGAAATGGCTAGCACTGTTTCGGGTTAAATGCCCTTATCTGTAACTGTCAGGTGTTACCACCTGACAGCACCTTATCCCTACTACTTATAGTGGCGTCAGGAGTTACCTCCTGACGCAGATCTTTCCTGTTTGAGGGTAGCTTGGTATTAGGTATAAAAAGAAGGGTAAGAAAAGCCGGGATGCAATTTTGTGGCGCATGGCCGTAGGGTGGGCTGTGCCCACCTTTCAGATTGGTGGGCACAGCCCACCCTACTTACTATGAATGTATCCTTGTAGGACAGCAATTGCAATCAGACCTACAATTGCAACCAGGAGTAGAAAATGGATAGCATCCATCTCGGGAAACTGGAAACTCGTTGTATTTACATAGGTGGTGCCCATGATCCCCTCCTCCTTATGCTTTCCCCGCGTATATATCCATGATTTTGTGGAGCATATCAATGCCGTCTTTCTTACTGCGCTGGAAGGAGTTACGCCCAATAATAGAGCCAAAGCCGCCCCCCTCGTGGATAGCGCGTATTTCGGCGAATACATCTTCCAGGCCCTTAGCCGCCCCGCCGGAAAAAATCACCAGGCGCTTGCCGTTAAAGGCACTTTGCACCACATGGCGGATACGCTCGGCCAGGGTGCCGATGGGAATTTTCTGGGCCTCATAAACCTTGCGCGCCGCATCCTGCTCAATGTGCGCACTCGGCGGTTTTACCTTGATTATATGTGCCCCCAGGTGACAGGCGATTTGGGCGGCATAGGCCACTACGTCTATGGCTGTCTCCCCCGCCTTGGAAAGCCCTGCACCCCTGGGGTAAGACCAGACAACCACTACCAGACCTTTGGATTTCGCCTCTTCGGTTAGGGCACGCAGTTGTCCATACATTTTATTGCG
>QIFF01000279.1 GCA_003230635.1 bacterium
AATGCTGATTACCATCACCATCAACAAAAAACTTGTCCCGCAGCGCGGGTGCGCGGTGTTGAACTTTCTGGCGTTGCTTAGAGTTAACTCCTCTTCTGCTTCGTAGGTAAAAACCACCTTGTGCTCGGCCCCGTGATACTCAAAAATACGCCTTATATCCTTCATTAGGGAAACAGTCCCCAGGTAAAGCAAAAAAATCATTACCCGGATAATACCGTCAACCAGGTTAAAGAAAAGGGAGCTTTGCCCGATAAATGCCAGCCAATTCTTGAGCCAGTTGGTCAGCAGCAGGGGAAGGAAAAAGAACAGGCTAATTCCCATCCCCAGGGCAAAAACCAAGGTAGCCCCCATTGCCAGGGGGCCGATTTCCTGCTTCTTACCCTTTTTGTCGGTTTCTTCCTCCAGGGCGACATTGGCGGAAAAATTAAGGGCGCGCACTCCTAAAACCAGGGACTGAAAAAGAGCCGCCACCCCGCGCAGCAAGGGCCACTTTAGCAGCGGCCACCTGTCCGAGGCCAGCTTTAAGGCTTCTTTTTTGACCACAATCTGGCCGTCGGGTTTGCGCACCGCAATAGTCAAAGAGCGCGGGGCGCGCATCATCACCCCCTCAATAACCGCCTGCCCACCGATTTTTGGCTTCAAGTAGTTTACCTTTTTGGTCTGTTCCCTATGGACGGTTGGCTGGCGTGTTGTTCGGGTCGTTGTACTTGGCCAGGTACTTTTCCGTATAGGTTTTCCCTGAATCTATAAGGGCGAGTTTTTTGGCTTTCTCAAGTTCAAAGTCGGTAGTACCGACCCCTAAGGTATCAATGTAAATTGTGCGCTGCCAGTCGTCGCTGTGCAAGTGGCGGGATTCCTGGATGTTCATTATGGTGGTTACCAAAGCCACAGCATAGTCGAAAAAATCCTCAATCTTGTGCCGTTCCGGTTCGGCTTGATCGCGGAAGACCGCTATTTCCTTTGCCGAGTCAAGGCGAAATCCGAGTGTCTCCTGGTTATAGCAGTAAGGGTTTATTCTCTTTCCCATCCGCTGCAGTTCTTCATTACGCTTGTCATAATAACTGGTATGCCGAGAATGCTGCTCCACGTATTTCTCACGGTCAAAAAGCTTGACGGGATAATTGTCCAGCACCCCGCCGTCCACGTAAATATCCCCCCGCAGGCTTCTTTTGGCGGCAAATAATAAGGGGATGGACATGGAGATGCGCACTGCGTCAGCGACACACATGCGCGGGGTGTGCTCGCAAGAGAAAACCTCGGCGAAACCGGTTGAAAGATTGGTGCCCATAAAATACATGTCGCGGAAGCCCTTTTGCTGCTCTTGCCCTTGTATGTCCTGGAAGGTTGCATTAGGGTTGCCGCTTTTTTCTTCAACCAGGTCGGCGGCCCACTGGCGGAAAAAATCCCCCTTATACCAGCCGAACTGGTTTATGAGGCGGTCCGCATCCCGCACCACCCCCCAGGAATCGTCCAGGAAGTTGCTAAAATTCAGCTTGAGCAGTTTATCCCGCGTTTCTTCCGGCGAATAACCAAGCCCCGCAAGCAAGGCATTAATAGCCCCGGCGGAGGTGCCGCCCACCCGGACAATATTTCCCAGGATGTCCTCCCTTTGCAGAACTTCCATGGCCCCTACGTAAGCAACGCCCTTTACCCCGCCGCCTTCAAAGACCAGGTTCTTGAAATGATATGCCATGATACCCCCTCCTTTTTTGGTTGTGCTTTATTGTGGTTAAACGACGAGCGTATTTAGCCTTTAGGCGCGCTTGAAGCGCTTAGCTTGGCTGGAGACTAGCGCCGAGCCGCCTGATTTATCCTATTGTTTTAGCAACTTTGTAACGGGAATGAGCTGTGCAGCGCAAATCCAAGTTACATTCTTCAAATAAACAACACGTCCTTTTACAAATCCAGACCAGCATGAGCATTAGCGGCACTTCAATCAGAACGCCCACTACCGTCGCCAGCGCCGCGCCTGAAGACAGCCCGAAAAGCATTGTTGCCGTTGCAATAGCCACCTCAAAATGATTTGAAGCACCAATCATTGCCGCCGGGGCCGCATCGTGATAAGAAAGCTTTAATACTCTTGCCAAAACAAAGTATCCCAGACTAAAAATGAATATTGTTTGGATCAAAAGGGGAACAGCGATCCATAATATGGTTAGAGGGTTACTTATTATAATTTCTCCCTTAAAGGAAAATAAAAGCACTAAGGTGGCAAGAAGTGCAGTTATACTAATCGGGGTAAGCCAATGTAAAAATTTTCCGTTGAACCATTCCAAGCCCCTGGATTTAATGAGCCATTTCCGCGAGAAGTATCCCGCCACCAGCGGTAACGCCACATAGATTGTTACCGAGAACAATATGGTCTGCCAGGGAATGGGCATTGCGTTTACCCCGAGCAGGAAACCTCCTAAAGGGGCGTAGAGCACCAGCATTGTCAGCGAGTTTATGGCTACCATTACCAGAGTCAGGCCGTCGTTGCCTTTGGCCAGATAACTCCACATCATCACCATAGCCGTACAGGGGGCGATTCCGAGCAGGATTGTTCCGGAAATGTAACTGCGCCACAATTCAACTTCCTGGCCAGTCTTGATAATTTCTGTGCCCGGCAGGTAGCCCTTGAAAAGGTGTCCCAAAAAGAACGAAGCAATCAGATACATGCTGAAAGGCTTGATTACCCAATTAATAAATAAGGTCATAGCCACAGGTTTAGGCGTTTTTGCCGCTCTTACCACTTCTGCAAAATCTATCTTTACCATGATAGGATACATCATGAAAAACAGACAAATAGCAATAGGGATGGATACCTGATATATGGAAAACGAATCCAGTTTGACGGCGATGCCGGGGGCCAGCCTGCCCAAAAGGATGC
>QIFF01000333.1 GCA_003230635.1 bacterium
CAGCTTCTTGTTTTTATTGACTATGATTTACTCCTTCGGCTACATGGAGCATGAGGGCGAACGCGGCCAGACCCGCTATTATTGCTCCCTGATACTGGCCCTGGGTTCTACCATGGGGATTATGTTCGCCGCCGATTTGGTCACCTATTTTATCTGCTTTGAATGGCTGACCATGTCGGTTTACCCCTTGATAATTCATTCAGAAACTGAGGAGGCCTACAACTCCGGGGTCAAGTATATTATTTATCTAATGACCGGCGGCGTCCTGGTTTTAATGGGGATTATTGCCACCTACGGCTTGAGCGGCGGAAATCTTGTTTTTACCCCGGGAGGCATTCCTGCCTTGAGGTACCAGAGTGTGGAAATGCTCTGGATGCTGTGTCTGCTGTTCACCTTTGGTTTTGGTTTCAAGGCGGCCATTATGCCCATGCACTCCTGGCTGCCGGATGCCATGATTGCCCCTACCCCGGTCAGTGCGGTTCTGCATGCCGTGGCGGTGGTTAATGTGGGGCTGAGTGGTTTTTACCGCACATTTTACAACGTCATCGGCATCACGGTGGTGGAAAGAATTGGCTTTGGGGTTTTCCTGGGGGTTATGGCTTCCATCACCATTATCGTCAGCGCATTGATTGCCCTGAGACAGAACGAACTCAAGCGCATGCTGGCCTTTTCCACCGTCAATCAGCTCAGCTACGTCTTACTGGGAATTGTTTCCTTTAAAACAATCGGCATGCTGGGAGCACTTTTGCACATTGTTTATCACTCCTTTATGAAGATTACCCTTTTTTACACTGCCGGGACAATTATCACCCAGAGCGGCAACAAGTACATCGGTAAAATGGCCGGCCTGGCCAAGAAAATGCCGGTTACCATGGGGGCTTTCGCCATTGGTGCGGTGGGGATTATCGGGCTGCCGCCGGTGGCCGGCTGGATCAGTAAATGGTATCTGATTCAGGCTTATTTTACTGATGCGACTCCGTTGAATATTATGTTTGGTTGCGTGTTTATCCTCAGTGGATTGATTGAGATGGGCTACTTCACTCCCCCGATTTTTTTGGCCTATTTCAAGAAACCGTTGGAGGAGGATATTGAGCAGCAGGTGGAAAGCGCTCACGACAGCCACACCGAGGGGCACCATGCTCATCAGGCCGAGGGGAATAGAGAAGCGCCCCTGACCATGTTGGTGCCGATTGCAATTGTAGCGATTGTTTCTCTGATTTTTGGTTTCTGGGGTTCTTTACCCCACTCTTTGGCCAAATTGGCTTTGGCGGGCTTGATGGGAGTAAGCCCTTGAATCAGTCCTTAATTATACGTGTTTGTCTAATTCCCTAAATGCTCCGAAAGGAGGGGTGGAAAATGCTACCTCCGGGATTTGAATCAAGTGTTTTACCTTTTTTGGCGGTGTTAGTTCCCTGTCTGGGAGCAGTTGGAATTGCCCTGGTCAAGGAAAAGCAAAGTAATGTCTATACCTATGCCGTGGCCGGGTTGACCTTTTTAATGGTGCTGGCTATGTATCCCTTTATTGCCCAGGGCGAAAAATTACTCTGGGTCATGGATAGCGGGCTTCAGGTCAAACTCTCCTTCATGGCGGACAGCCTGAGCATGCTGGCCGGCTTGGTTGCCAGCATGGTCTGGCTTTTGGCCAGCGTTTATGCCGTAGAGTATATGCGCACTGAGCATGCCCTGCGCCGTTACAACCTGTTTTCCCTGCTCTCCCTGGCGGGGATGATGGGGGTGGTCTTTACCGCCAACCTCTTTAGCCTGTACATCTTTTTTGAGCTGCTCAGTGTAGCCTCCTATGTAATGGTCATTCACGAAGAGACCAAGGAGTCCCTGGTAGCGGGCTTGACTTACCTTTTTATGGGAGTCTGCGGGGGCTTAATCCTGCTCTTTTCCATCATTGCCACTTATGGCATTACCGGAACCGGTGAGCTATACCAGGTCATCGGCGGGCTCCAGGGGCACCCCTTGCTGCCCTACATCTTCTGGGGTTATGTGATTGGTTTTGGGGTCAAGGCCGGGCTTTTTCCGGTACATGTCTGGCTGCCGATTGCCCATCCGGTTGCCCCCTCACCGGCCAGCGCCCTCCTTTCCGGGGTCATGATAAAAGCCGGCGCCTATGGTATTTTCCGCATGATTTACACCATCATCGGAGTTGACACTCTAAGCGGCACCACCCTAATATCCGCAGTCATGATATTGGCGATTATCAATATTATTATGGGTTCGGCTGTAGCCATCCGCCAGACCGAAATCAAGAAAATGCTGGCTTACTCCAGTATTGCCCAGATTGGTTATGTAATTATGGGGGCTACCTTGCTCACCCCCCTGGGGGTGCTTGGCGGAACACTGCATATCTTCAACCATGCCATCATTAAGGGCACCCTGTTTTTATGCGCCGGCGCATTTATTCACCAAACCGGCCTGCGGCAGATTAAGGACTTAAAAGGGATTGGCAAGCGCATGCCGATTGTCATGCTCTGCTTTACCCTGGCCGGGCTGTCCATGATCGGCCTGCCCCCCTTCAATGGTTTTATCAGTAAGTGGTTTCTGGCCCTGGGGGCGCTGGAGGTGCGCACGGTGGGTTCTTATCCAATCTGGGTGGGAATTGCCTGTCTGCTTACCCTGCTCCTGAGCAGTTTTATGAACCTGGTCTATTACGGCCCCATTATCTATGGCGCCTGGTTTGTAAGTAAAGACGAGGAAGAAGAAGATGCAGGGCAGGGGGGAGGCGGCCATGGTGAGCCTGCTGCCGCCCATGGGGGACATGGTGAGCATGGGGAAGAGGTTGTTCCCAATGACGACCCCAGCTTATGGATGAAAGTGCCCCTGTTAATCCTGGCCTT
>QIFF01000250.1 GCA_003230635.1 bacterium
AAAAGTGCGTTTAAAGATTTTGCCAGCTCTTTCCTCCAGGACATTACGCAAATGATAACCCGCATGTTGGCTATGAAGATGGTGGAAGCGGGAATGGGCGGAATCATGGGCTTTTTCGGAGGAGGAACAGGGGGAGTAAATGCCAAAGCCAAAGGGGGAATCTTCCCCGGGCACTTTACTCCCGCTGTCCCCATGGCTGCCGGGGGGATTTTTTCCCGCCCCACCCTGGGTTTGGTAGGGGAGGGCAAAAACGCCGAGGCGGTGGTGCCCCTGCCAGACAACCGCAGTATTCCGGTTGAAATGAGAGGCCAGCAAGAGCAGCGCCCGATTACCGTGGTCAACGTACTGGATCAGAGCATGATTGAAGGGGTGGTCAGCGATACCCTGGCCAAAAAGAGCCAGGTAATTGTCAATATGATTGGCAACGACATCCGCCAGGGGGGAATTACCTACCAGGCGGTAAGGGGAATGAGATAAGTTGTCCACGCAACAATATCCATACGATACTCCAGGCAATTATAGCTACGACAGTGGCAAAATAGAAGTCACCGCAGGGGTGGCGCGTCTCAAGGATTTGGGCGGGGGGACTTATGCCAGCGACGAACCCACCATCCAGCCGGCCAGCGGGCTTGACCCTTTCGGGGTGGACACCTGGGACGGCTTTAGCGAGACTTTGGGCGGCGGCAACCAGGGCAGCGTGGAGTATCAATTAAGCAAGGACGGGGGCAGCAGCTGGTATTACTGGGACGGTTCCATCTGGGCGGCTGCCACCACCCAGCATAACCCGGCTGCCGCTGTTAACACCAATATCGGCTCGTTTGACGCCAATCCAGACCGGATTTTATACCGCGCCTTTTTAATCAGCAATGGCAGCCAGGCGGTGGAAATTGACCTGAACGAAATTCTCTATACCCTCATGCCCAATTTCCCCGGCCTCACCCCGGAATATGACTATGAGGAAAGCATTGTCTATGAGGGCTTGAAAATCACCCAGTACCCCAACGGCATGGAGCAGCGCATCTCCACGGTCAGTGCCCCCCGCCGCCAGTTTAACCTGAAATTCGGAATACTTTCTTCTACGGAGATGGACACCCTCTGGGCCTTTTATATCCAGCAATCCGGGCAGTTCAAGCCCTTTATTTTCACCTCCCCACGGGACAGCCAGCAATACATCGCCCGCTTTGTCAATAAAGCCATGAGCCGCACCCTGTTTGCCTACCTGCTGGAATCCACCGGGCTGAATTTGATTGAGGTGATTGGGGAAGGGTAGATGTGTATAGCTTCATCATCAAACAAGGTATGCTGCAATTTGCCGACTACGTGCAGCGCGATATGGACACCAACCAGACCGACAGCGGGCAGATTGAGGCCAAAACCTTCAACTGGAACGAGGCCAGCGGCGGCCTTGTCCTGGGGATAGAATCAATGGGCGTGCAGACTTATTATTCAGTGCCCATCCAGCGCGGGCAGATGCGCCAGGGGGAAGGCGGGCGGATTAACAAGCTCCAGGTGTCGCTGGGGGATGTAAAGTTCCAAAACAGCCAGCAATTCCTGAGCGATCCTGACCTGATTAAAGGGGCCAAGCTGATTATCCGCCGCACCATGACCGATTTAGACTACACTCAGGCGGCTTCTTTTCGCCTGATTTTCCGCGGCTATGTAAGCGCCATTTCCGCCAACGAGGGCAATATCCAGTTTGAGATTGCCGAGCGCTATTACGACTGGTCGCGTCCCTTGAACAAGCGCATGTTCTCCAAGGTCTGTAACTTTATCTTCAAAAGCTCCCAGTGCGGCTATGCCGGGGCCGAGACCTGGTGCGACAAGACCCTTACCCGTTGCACTGAGTTGAGTAATGAAGACAACTTCGGCGGCTTTCCCGACCTGCCGGGGCTGCAATTCGCCAGATTTTAAAGCAAAACTAACAGGAGGGAAGAAAAATGGCTTTAGCCGACATCCGCACGGAGATTAAAAACCTGTTGGAAACCGTGCCCGGCATCGGTAAGGTGCACGACTTTGAACGCTCGACTACTGACTGGAAGAAGTTTTTGGAGTACTTCAAGACCTCGGATAACAAGATTAATGGTTGGACAATAAGCCGTTCTACTACAGAGGAAGAGGCCCAGTCTATGGCGGTGAATATGAGAACTCACCGAATCATTATCAAGGGTTACTATGGCTTAAAAGACAGCATGGAAAGTGAGAAAACCTTTCAAGCCCTGATTGAATCAGTTTGTGACGTATTGAGAAGCAACCATGACTTAAACGGTAGCTGCTTGACGAGCGACCCGCCCCAGGTTACCAGGGTTTATCCCCGACCCTTTGGCGGAGTCCTTGTTCATGTCTGCAATATCCGCCTGTCGGTGGATGAACGTCTTCAATATAGCTGAGAATTTTACAGGGGGTATGCTATGCCACGCGGATTTTCTATGAAGCCGGAACCTGGTGATTATGTAGAATATGACGGGCACACGGTGAAGCTCTGTAGCGAAAAGGGTTTTATGAAAAAGAGCTGGGAGGCAACCTCCGGGCTACCGGGATCGACATTCAAAGATCAGGGCATCAATGATTATGGCCCCATTCCAACGGGAACCTATAAAGTTAACCCCGAAGAAATAGACTACTTTGATCCAGATGACCCACTCGACAAGGTAAGGTTTCAGGGCGATTGGGGAAAAAGTAGGGTGCTCCTTACAGTTACCCCGGAAAGCAAGGCGGAACAGCTCAGCAGAGGAATTAAGAGATGGGGGTTATATTGTCATGGCGGGAAAAAGCCGGGAAGCCTTGGCTGTATTGACCTGGGGGAAAATGAGGAAGATTTCTTTAATACCCTGGAGCAGTATGAC
>QIFF01000283.1 GCA_003230635.1 bacterium
TGGAGCGCTAAATCTCAAAAAACTGCCCGCCAGCATCCTGATTGTGGGCGGCGGGGTAATCGGCTGTGAATTTGCCTGCATCTTTTGCGAACTGGGGGTGAAGGTCACCATTCTGGAGTTGATGCCCAACATCCTGCCCACTGAGGACCGGGTAATCGGCCAGCGGTTTCGTTTAATTTTGAAGAAACGCGGGGTTGAGATTCGCACCAAAACCAAAATCACTAAAATAGAAGTGCAAGGGGAGCAAGTGGTGGCCAGCCTGGAAGACAGCGAGCCGCTCAGCGCCGGGATGGCCCTGATTTCCATCGGGCGCAGCTTGAATATCGAGGATATTGGCCTGAATGAGGTGGGCATCGCCCAGGGCAGGCGCGGCGAAATTCTGGTCAATGAGAAGATGGAGACCAATGTTTATGGGGTCTATGCCATCGGGGATGTAGTGGGCAAGATCATGCTGGCGCACGTAGCCGCCCAGCAGGGCCTGGCGGCGGCGGCCAATGCTATGGGACAACACGTCAGCATGAACTATGATATTGTCCCCAGCTGCATCTTTACCTCCCCGGAAATCGCCAGCGTGGGGCTGACGGCTGACAAGGCCAAAGAAAAGGGATACGAGGTAAAACTGGGCAACTTCTCTTTCATGGCCCTGGGCAAGGCCAAGGCTATGGGCAAGACCGAGGGTACGGTACGCCTGGTGGTGGATGCCGGGAGCGATAAGCTGCTGGGGGCGCAAATCATAGGGCCGCACGCCACCGACCTGATTGCCGAGGTAGCCCTGGGGCTTAAGCTGGGTGCCACCGCCAAGCAAATCATCCAGACTATCCATGCCCATCCCACCCTGGCCGAGGCGGTTTACGAGGCCGCCGAAGACGTACACGGCCAAGCTATCCATGTAGCCAAAAAAAAGAGATGAGTGAATACACGAAACTAACCCGGGAAGAGAAAAAGCAGGCGGACTCCCTGCTGGGAGGGTTGGCCCGGGCCAGGAGCAACTTGAAAGAATTTGCCCAGGAAGCCACCGCTGAGATTTTAGGCAATGAACAAAAACTAGACCTGATCAAATATAACCTTATTGTCGCCATCCAGGCGGCCATTGATACTTGTTATCACTTTGTGGCCAAATCAGACCACTTGGCGCCTAAAAACTACGCTTACTGCTTTGAGTTATCCGCCAGCTTCGGCATAATAGATACGGATTTGGCCAAAGACCTGAAGGGTATGGCTCACTTCCGCAATCTGCTGGTATCCGGGGATGTGGATGATGAGTTGGTCTGCAATGTTTTAAAGAACAAACTGACAAACCTGGACAGCTTTGAGGAGCAGATCAGGTGTTTTGTGGAAAAATGTCGGCCGTTTAAGGTGTAGCTTTAGCAAGAGAGGAGTAAAAATCATGCAAGAATTTATTTTTCACGGGATTATTCAAAAGGAAGAGGATAGATATACCGCCATTTGTTTAGAACTGGATATAGCTACCGAAGGGATATCTATAGAGGAAGCCAGGGCAAATCTGAAGGAGGCGGTAGAGGGATATGTAGAATCGGTGGTTAATGATAATGAAGAGCAGGAGTTCATTCCCAGACCCGTGCCGGAGGAGGTAGTAGAGAAGTATTTTAGGCAATTTAAGGAATTACTCCGCTCACCCAAGCCCTCAGAATTCTACGAATTCAGAGAAGTGGCTTATGCCTAAGGTAAATATCTCCAGTAGAGATATTGAAAGGGTTCTCAAGAGGAATGGATTTCGTTTGGTTTTCCAGAAAGGCAGTCACCAGCAATTTAAGGGTGTGGTAAAGGGGCAGAAAAGAAGGGTAACCGTGTTAGCCAATAAGCGGGATTTTGACATCAAGACGTTTCAAAGTATGGTGCGTCAGTCTGGCTTAGGGGAAAAGGAATTCTTTAAACATCCAAAAGGGGGAAAGTTCTCGTGATCATCAGCAAACAAAAACCCTGGGCGGAAATTATGAAATGCCTGGCGGATGTGCAGCGGGTATTCCTGGTGGGCTGCGGGGAGTGCGCCACTACCTGTAAAACTGGGGGCGAGCCGGAAATTCTGGAAGTCAAGGCCCGGCTGGAGGCCGAGGGCAAACAGGTAACCGGCTATTTTATCGGCGATGCCGACTGCCACATTCTGGACATGAAGCGCCAGTTGCGTCTGAACAAGGAAGCGGTGGAACAAGCGCAAGCCCTGCTGGTTTTCTCCTGTGGGGCTGGGGTGCAGAGCTTTAGCGAGGTTTTGGACAAGCCGGTCTATTCCGGCAATGACACCCTCTTTCTGGGCAATATCCAGCGCTTCGGTAATTTTGTAGAGCACTGTGTCCTGTGTGGGGAGTGCGTGCTCAACGAAACCGGCGGGATCTGCCCGATTGCCAACTGCCCCAAGGGTCTGCTCAACGGCCCCTGCGGCGGCATGGATCAGGGCAAGTGCGAGATTGATTCCGAGCGTGAGTGCGTCTGGGTGAAAATATATAAGCGCCTGAAAACGCTGGGCCAGTTGGATAAGATGAGACAGCCGATGGCCCCCAAAAACTACGCCAAGGCCGGTAGGCCCCACGCCTTAGTGCTGCCGAGAGAGAAGGGAGGGAAATCGTGACCAGGCTGGAAGAAGCGCTAGTGCGCAATGAATTTGTGGTTACCGCCGAGGCGGGCCCTCCCAAAGGTACCGATGTGGAAGAGATGCTAAGCAACGCCCGCAAGCTCAAAGGCCGGGTGCATGCGGTCAATGCCACCGACAATCAAAGCTCGGTGATGCGTATGGGCTCGCTGGGGGCCTGTCACCTTTTACTTGAGGAGGGCCTGGAGCCGGTATATCAATTAACCTGCCGCGACCGCAACCGCCTGGCCCTG
>QIFF01000055.1 GCA_003230635.1 bacterium
ACAATTGGTTTATCCTCCGCGCTCTCTGTGTCCTCCGCGGTTAATAATTTATGGTTTTGGTAGATCGCTAATCCTTGCGTAAGGTGAGTTATTTAATACAAATGCCTGATTGATCTTTTGCCCTGACGAACTGTATATTTCCAATGCCTTATATCGCCACGCCCTGGCCTGCATCAGGTTTCCTAAATGGTAGCTATAGAGGCTTACCGCCGAGATATAAGCCGCCAACTTATGTTTACCCAAAGCGGTCTCTAACTTTATTTGCCGGTCAGCATTACCGACAAAGGCGAGAGAACTTTCCAACCCTTCGACCGGTGCCGGAAGATCCCTGAAAACATTAAATTCGTACCCGCCTTTTGCCAGTCTGGTCATATGCAGATCATGCGCAGCCCAGAATTCTCCCTCTTCGCAAAGCAACTGCACCGCTTCCACCAAGTCTCGTACTTCATCGATATTTTGCGGCTTCTTTCCCCCGGGGCGTGTTTGCAGAAAATCGGCCACTTCTCGTCGTGAACCGGTTAATTTTGATGCTTTCGTAAAAAGTCGGTGAAGCTGGAAAAACTGTCTATATGTAGTATGATAACAAGCACAATGGCACTCTATGTTGTAGCGAGTAGCGAGCAAGAGTAATTTTTACTTTTTACGAGACCATCAATTTTAGTTCATTGCGGAAATAGTCGCGGATAGCCGGGTGGCAGGTCAGTCCCTCTCCGGTTTCCACTACAAGAGAATCTGCGGTCAGGGTTTTAAGCTGCTCACCAACCGCCGCCGCATCCGCCCCGGCCAGCGGGGTGTTTTTCAAGGATTCCATTTTCGCAAGCAGGGTCACGAAACTCTTTGTATCAACCGGCCTTTTGAAAAGACTGATCATCCCCAAAAGTTCCTTTTGTCCATCTTTTAGTTGTCTCCCATAAAAACCGAGCATATGATTTAATTTTAGGCTCAACTCATCCTTGGGGTCTGCGGTCAAGATATGCGCTTTCCCGAATTCAGGCAAGTCACCGTTACAGAAGCGCTTAACCGTAGCCGCCAAAACTTTTAAGGCCAGAGGATGTCCATATAGCTTTTCCACATACTCCCCAAGAAGTTTTAGGTTTCCCCGAAGCCCCAACTTTTTCAGCAAAGAAACCCCACTCTTGGGACTGAGGCGTAACAGGCTCAGATGATGAAATAGTGCTCCGCTGTAGCGGCTCAATTGCGGGAATGCAAAGCGGCTGGTAAGAACCATGAGGCTCTGGTGTTTATGGTGGACCCACTGCTGAAACAGTTGTTGCAAGAGGGGATCAAGAATCCGGCCATGAGCGGGGCTGCCCGCCTCTTCCTGCAATACTTCCAGCCCGTCCAATACCACCCAGAATACGGACTTGTCTGGAAGCTTCCAGTAAGAAGGAGAGCGGATCTGTTTCCCGGTCGGCATCAATCTGAATAATAGGTTTTAGGAAAGTAGCTATTTCTTCCAGAAACTTCCCTACATCCAAATCCTCATAAAAACTCCAATAAAAGACCGGCATCAGGGCCAGTTCTGATGTTCGCATCCACTTCAGCCAGCGTCCTATAAGTGAGGTTTTGCCTTGGTCGCCTATACCGGTGACAGCGATAATTCTGGTGGCCGGGTCATTACCCCATCTGTTCAGGGCGGCAAAATCCCGCTCCCGCCCCTCGAAATTCTCATCATCGGTGGGCTCGTGGATATACTTATCAGGCAGTGTCTTTGCCGGGGATGATAACTTTTATCGGTTCTATCTCCGCGGCTGTCATCCCTCCTCTGGACGAGGCGTATGCCAGCGCCAGAGCATCCAGCCAGGCTGCCAGGGTTTCATGATTATTCCGGCTGGGATAAAAGATAATCCGGGAGCCGTAAATCATCTCCATCCTTTCCCGGTGTAAGGCGGTTAATTCCAACTCTTCTTCATCCAGCCCCACAAAGGCGATATGCCGCCGGAGTGCATCCTTGTAATTCCCGCTGATATTGTCAAAAAGCTGCTTTATATAAGGGTCTCTCCAACTAAGTCCCACCATAATCAACTTCTTGAAATCAAATAGATGATTTAACAACCTGACAAAAGGAGTGTAACTATATGCCCTGCGGTAATCATCCAAGGTCAGAATAAGGGAATCCGGGCGGTCGTAACGCCCGTGGGCATAGAGAATCAGCCGTTTAAATCCGCGGTCATCCAGGATGTTTTGGGCTTCATCCTGGTCCCAAAAGTAATAAGAAGCGGTAGCCTTGGGATATATCTCCGTCCTGGTGTTGGTTAATCCGGCATCGTAGTTCAGGGTTACATAATTCTGAATCGGTAGTTGTAATAGAGCTTGCTGGGCGAGAGTAAAAGCATGACCGGTTTGCGGGGAGGTGTTGTCGCTGAAGGTTTTATAAAGATGTTCATAATAAAGATTGTCACCGATTTTATGGCATAACTGCTGGATGGTTTCCAGTGGAGTGTGAAAAACTTCCCTTTGGAAGAATAGAGCCTCGTTTGAATTTATTTTCCCGTACTGCCGGACATACTCAATAAACCCTTGCAAAAATTTATGCCACAGCGGCCACAGCCCTGCCGAAGCCCCGGCCCCCACCAAGGCGATCGCATCCCCTGCCTTCAGGAGATCGCAAAGCTCCTCCAGCACCGGGCCGTTACCCGGAATAGCCTGTATATCTTGTTCTGTTTCTCTCCAGTTCATAGTAGCAATTATGTTACCCCTTTTTCGAATTGAATATTATCATCTTGGGCTGTGATTAATATCCTGTCGCCTTTAGAAAATTCTCCCTGAATAATTTTTTCGCTTAGCGGCTTGGTGATAAATTGTTCTATAATTCTGGCAAGCGGTCGTGCCCCATTAATGGGATCATATCCCTCTTCACATAGAATTATAATACTCGGGGAAAACTGGACCACTAGTTAAGGTGTAAAAAATCGGGTATAATTTACATCTAACAAGGAGGCTCAGTATGGTGAGTAAGCGCAAATTCAGTAAGGAGTTTAAAGCCAAAGTGGCGCTGGCGGCATTGAAGGAGGATAAAACCATCGCCGAACTTAGTTCTATGTTTGACGTTCACGCGAATATGATCGGACGATGGGCTAAACAGGCGAAACGACAATTGCTGGAAGTTTTCGCAAATAAACAGGAAAAACAGGCGGATAAAGATAAACAGATTGAGGAGTTATATCAGCGGATCGGGCGGTTAAAAGTGGAGAACGATTGGCTTGTGCGCCAAGCAAAGCTGGCGTAATTCAGCTGGACAATCCAGCCTGACCAAAGAGCTAACCACCAGGTCAGAACAGAACGTTGCGTATAAGGAGGTAACGAATTATGCGAAGCCAACTGGATGGCGGGTAATCGGCCATAACGCAAGTGAAGGTGTTGAACCCCGAAATCGTTTTGTCGCATTGGGCGAGAGGTTTGAAGCCAGAACCGCTGTATGCGCTAAAAGGTAAGTATGCAGCGGCGTGTCGGGGTCTAGAGTCCATGGCAGGTTATTCTAACGGATTACGTCGGAATTTGGGAGAGCCATACCGCTCCCAAATAAGCTTCCAACAAGTTGAAGAGGCAAGGAGGAAGTATGGTGGTATGGCAGTCGGACTAACTCGTAGTAGAGGAGTAGCCGGGGTAATGCCCGGTGCGGGCTTTGAGCTCACTCAGAAGGGGTTAGCAGTGGAACGTAGAGGGATGAGGAAGCGTATGCCAGACGCTGAGATGGAAAATCAAACGCCGACAAAATTAGCCCTCATATCGCAACGAGCTCGGAGAGAACCCAAATGTCAGTTTACGAGCCTGGTTCATTTACTGGACGAGGGATTTCTCAGGGAATGCTATTACAGTCTCGGCCGGGACCGGGCTGTGGGCATTGATGAAGTAACATGGAAGGAATATGGAGAGCGCCTGGAAGAAAACCTGGTGACACGGATGAAGGCGAAGCAGTATAAACCGAAGCCGGCAAAACGTGTATATATCCCCAAGGACGATAAATCCTCCCTTCGGCCTCTGGGACTGCCGACGGTGGTTGCATATTGCACCTCCTGCAATAGGACGTTAGGAATGTTTGGTATGTTGTTTCTGAATTTTGGTGGAATGACGCACCCAATTTCGTAATTCGTCTTCTTTATGGGAGCTTATGGTGATCCAGTATGGCGCTCCCTTCGATCCTTTTCTGATACGCCGGGCCTCGATGACTTTCCGCTCGATCCAATAATATACCACATGTTGACTGATGCCAAATCGCTCGGCAATTTCACTAACCGTCATCTCGTGGGGGCGTTTCATCTGCGTAGCGGGAATCGCATGTTTATAGCGAATCCATTGGATCATGGATTTGGTGAAGGGTTTCCCCTTGGCACTACACAAACCTTCCCGGTTAAAAGTTTCTGCTATCTGCTCGTCGGGTAATCCCACGGCCAGCGTTCTTACCTTTTCCACCATATCTTT
>QIFF01000216.1 GCA_003230635.1 bacterium
GGTCTTGGGGAAAAGCGACTTTAACAAATTGAGCAAAAAATAGCCTCCCACCCCGGCCACCACTCCCAGGTTGAAAACATTACTGCCCAGGCTGATCAGGCTGCCCTGGGAGAATAAGGCCTGCACCAGCACCACTGCGGCCACAATTAGACAACTGGCCCAGGGGCCCAGCAGCATTGCCAGGAGTAATGCCCCGCACAAATGCACCCGCAGGCCGCCCTCCAGGGAAAAGCTAAGCAACTGCAGCAAGAAGATGAATACCCCGCCTATTCCCAGCAGTGGGATTTGGCTTTCCCGCAAATCCTGCCTTACCCGGCGTAGGGCATAGCCACAGGTGCCCAGAGCAATCAACCAGGCGGCAAGATTAAGATAACTGTGAACCAGACCTTCCAGGTGCACGTCAAACCTCTACAAAGTGCTCGCAAAAGCGGCACTTGAAGCGGTAGTCCAGACCCTGTTTCTTGATTAAGTCTATATCCTGCATGAACTGTTCGCGGCTGGTATCCTTTACTATCTGCCCCTGTGACAAGACCACAAAGCGCTCGCATAATTGAAACAAAATCGGCAAATCGTGGCTGACCATGATCTTGGTGCCGGGCAACTCCTTAATCAACTCCAGCAGTAAATACTCATTCCGGGGATCCAGGTTACTGGTGGGCTCGTCAAAAACCATAATCTTGGGCAGCATGGAAAGAATAGTAGCAATCGCCACCCGCTTTTTCTGTCCATAGCTCAGGTGATGAGCCGAACGCTGCTCGAGATCATCCAATCCCATCCGCACCAGAGTTTCCCCCACCCGCCGCTTGATTTGCTCCCGCTCCAGCCCCATATTCACCAGGCCAAAGGCCACGTCTTCATAAACCGTGGGGCAAAACAACTGGTCGTCAGGGTCCTGAAAAACCATTCCCACCGTCTGGCGAATGGCCTTCAGATTGGCCTTATTCATTGGCAGACCAGCAATAGAAACCTCCCCATGACCGCGCAAAATACCGTTCAAATGTTTTAAAAGGGTGGACTTGCCCGCACCGTTGTGCCCGACAATAGCCACACACTCACCCTCTTCCAGAGTCAAATTTATCCCCTGGAGAGCAGCAGTCCCGTCCGGATATTTGTAATAAAGGTCCTTGATTTCAATTACCTTATTCGCCAACACAAATCTCCAATCCACCTAACACAAAAACACCAAAAGCCTTTGTGGCTAACATAAGGCTTCTGTCCCTCTACCAGCCGGTTTCGTGCCAACTGCCAGCTATTATAAACGCTAACAGTTATCAAGCAGTTTGTCAATGTAAAATCCCTGAGGTCCGAAATCCCTGAGGTCAACTGGCTAAGAGGGGTTTTGTATTTTTATGTCCCCAAATCTTGACGAATATGAATTGGGATATTACTATCCAATTTTATCAAAACGAGGGAGGTGGACATATATACTTGGGCCGCCCTTTACACTATTTACTTTCCTGTGTATGAACAAATTTGCTCTTTTTCTGTTTTTG
Source organism: bacterium (assembly GCA_003230635.1). The sequence continues at coordinate 1,494 of QIFF01000216.1, forward strand.
TGCTATATTTAAATTTCTAAGTTGGGTGTTCATATTTGCGCTTGCATCGGAAAGTTAGTAAATCAACCACTTAGGATAAGCTAAGTGGTTTTATTTAATTGGAGACGTTTTGTCATTTTAGTTAAATTCGCTGTTTTGAATTTTTTGTTAACTCATCAAGTGAATTTCTTCAAAAATTCCCCCCTAATCTGATCAAAAACTTCTCAGAAAACTACTTTCATCCTAAATTCTTGTTAAATAGCCCAATTGCTTGATTTACAATAGATTTGTGTAAAGATCGCTAACAAACCAAGTAACATGTGAGGATTTATGAAACGCAATGATTTAAGAAATATCGCAATTATCGCCCACGTTGACCATGGAAAGACAACGCTTGTTGACGCTATGTTAAAGCAAGCCGGTCACTTTCGTGATAATCAAAAAATAGAAGAACGCGTTATGGATAATATCGACCTGGAGAAAGAAAAGGGTATTACCATAATGGCAAAAAATACCGCTGTTGAATACAATGGGGTAAAGATAAATATCGTTGACACCCCCGGTCATGCCGATTTTGGGGGAGAAGTAGAGAGAACCATGAACATGGTGGATGGGGTTTTATTGTTGGTTGATGCTTCGGAAGGGCCCCTGCCGCAAACCAGGTTTGTGCTTAAAAAAGCCTTGGAACTTAATCTCCCCTCTATCTTGGTTATAAACAAGATAGACAGGCCTGACGCCAGAATTCAGGAAGTAATAAATGAGGTTTATGACCTGTACATCGACCTTGACGCCTCAGAAGAGCAAGTTGACTTTCCAATAGTTTATACAAATGCAAAAGTTGGAACAGCCACCCTAGATCTCAATGAAAAATCAGAAGATTTAAAACCCTTGTTTAATCTTTTGATTGACACCATCCCCGCACCGCTTGGCGATAAAGACGGAATTTTGCAGCTGCTTGTTACAAATATTGATTACAATGACTATATCGGCAGACTCGCTATTGGAAAAATTTTTTCAGGAACCGTAAGTGTTGGTGACCAAGTAGCTATGATAAACAACGAAGGCGCTGCAATAAAAACCAAGATAACCTCCATTTATATCTTCCAGGAACTTGAAAGGATACAGGTAGATACTGCGTCAGTGGGTGAAATTGTGGCCCTGGCGGGGCTGGAAGGAATAAACATTGGCGATACAATCACTGACGTTGAAACCCCCAAAGCCCTACCCAGAATAAAGGTGGATGAGCCAACCATATCAATGGTATTTTCGGTAAATAGTTCACCCTTTGGGGGAAAGGAAGGGAAATTCGTAACTTCTAGAAATATAAGGGAACGCTTAGAAAAAGAATTATTGTATTGTACAATGTCTCTATAACGGTAGATTTCTCTAATCCAGATGCCTTCAAAGTAAGCGGGCGTGGTGAATTGCAGTTGGCAATTTTAATTGAAATGATGCGTCGGGAAGGATATGAGCTGTCCGTCTCAATGCCGGAAACTATTACCAAGCAAATTAACGGCGCTTTACATGAACCAATGGAATTGCTCGTTGTAGACGTTCCCGAAGAGTTTGTTGGAGTGGTAACCCAACAACTTGGGATGAGAAAAGGTCGCATGCAAAAGATGCAGAATAATGAACACGGCCGGGTTCGGCTGGAATTCAGGATTCCTTCCAGGGGCTTAATTGGCTTCAGGTCTCAGTTCTTAACCGATACCCGGGGTACAGGGTTGTTAAATCATCTATTTGATGGCTATGAACCTTGGCATGGCCCCATGTCCAAAAGGCAAACCGGTGCTTTAGTGGCTGACAGACAAGGCAAAACGACAATATATGCTTTGTTTCATCTGCAACCGAGAGGAATTCTTTTTATAAAAGAAAATACGCCTGTTTATGAAGGCATGGTTATTGGTGAGAATTCA
>QIFF01000226.1 GCA_003230635.1 bacterium
GAAGGGAGGAATAATCCTGGCAATCTCCCCGTCATCCTGGTAGGCTACTGCCATCACCGGGGCCTGGCGGGCAACAACCTCCATAATATTGCTGATCATCTTTTCCCGCACCCGATCCTGGGTAAGCAAGGCAATCACCGGAGTTTGGCTGGTGAGCAGGGCAATGTTCCCGTGTTTTAGTTCCCCTGCCGCATAAGCCGCGGCATGGATGTAGGAAATTTCCCGCAGTTTGAGCGCCCCCTCCCGGGCAATCGGTTCATCCAGGCTGCGTCCCAAAAAAAAGCAGTCGTTGTGCTGAAAATGGCCGCAGCCATCTTGCTGAGCCAGTTTATGGGCCAGCGCCCGAATAGGCTGGTGGTTATCCAGGATACTCTGGATTTGGGCGGGTAAATCCTGCAGAGCTTGGGCAATTTGCTGCAACACCCCACCGGCAATACTACCAGCATGCTGAGATAAACGCAAGGCAATCAAAAACATGGCAATCTGCTGGGCGGTAAAGGCCTTGGTAGAGGCAACCGCAATCTCGGCCCCGGCTCGGGTGTAAAGGGTATAGTTTGCCTCGCGCACAATGCTGCTGCCAATCACATTGGTAATGGCGATTACCCGTGCCCCTTTGGCCTTGGCTTCTTTAATTCCGGCCAGGGTGTCGGCGGTTTCCCCTGACTGGCTGATGGCGATGACCAGGGTGCTTTCATCCAAAATCGGGTCGCGGTAACGGAATTCCGAGGCTAAATCCACCTCCACCGGAATGCGCAGCAGGTCTTCAAAAACGTGTTCCCCGATTAACCCGGCATGATATGCCGTGCCGCAGGCCAGCATGTAAATCCGCTTGACCTGATGCAGGTAGTCATCCGGCAAATCCAGGCCTTCCAATTCCACCCGTCCGCCTTTCAGCAGGCGGCCGCGCAGGGTATCGCGCACTACCCGCGGCTGCTCATCAATCTCCTTGAGCATGAAGTGCGGGTAGCCGGCCTTTTCTATTTTGCCCTGTTCCCAGTCAACTTTCTGAACCACCTTTTTCACCGGATTGCCGTTGAAGGTGCTGATTCGCACTTTGTCGGCACTTACCACCCCTAGTTCTCCATTATCCAAAAACAAAAAGCGTTGGGTATGTTCCAGCAGCACGGGAATGTCCGAAGCGACAAAGGCCTCTCCGCTTCCAATTCCAATCACCAGGGGACAGTCCTGGCGGGCGGCAATCAATTGCTCAGGGTGGTCTTGGCTCAAGACGACTATGGCAAATGCCCCAATCATCCGCTGGATTGCCTGGCGCACGGCCTCCTCCAGATTGCCCTGGTAGTGTTCTTCAATCAGATGGACGATGACTTCGCTGTCGGTTTCGGAGCTAAATTTATGCCCCTGCTCCCGGAGGTGCTTTCTCAGACCAAGATAATTCTCAATAATCCCGTTATGCACGACAGCAATTTTGCCCGTACAATCGCTATGGGGATGGGCATTCTTATCCGATGGCTCGCCGTGGGTCGCCCAGCGGGTGTGGGCGATGCCGACCTTGCCCTTGAAGGAACGCCCTGAAATCACCTCTTCCAAGACATTTACCTTGCCCTTTTTCTTCAGGACTTCCAGGCCGCTTTTTTCAATTAAAGCGACCCCGGCCGAGTCGTAACCGCGGTAAGAAAGCCTGTTCAGCCCCTCCAGCAGCAAGGGCATAGCAGCCTGTTCGCCGATATAACCTACAATTCCGCACATCTATATTTACCCCGCCTCAATAACCTTGGGAACCAGGAAAAACTTCTCGTCGGCCTGAGGGGCGTTGGAGAGCACCTCGGGCAAGGGCAGAGAAGCTTTTACCTCATCCTCGCGCCAGACGTTTTTAAGCGCTAAAACGTGGGAAGTGGGAAGGACGTTTTCCGTATCCAGTTGGTTTAGCTGCTGGATGTACTCCAGAATCTGATCCAACTGATGGGTAAAGCGCTCCTTCTCTTCCTCACTCAAGCGCAGCCGCGCCAGGCGCGCCACGTATTCTACTTCTTCTTTGCTGATAGCCATAGCAAGCTCCCCAATAAGAATATTGCCTCTGTTAAAAAGCTAGGACTTCAAGCTGGTGGTGCTTCTTGCGGGCTTCTTCAACTACCTGCTCTAATCGGCGGGCGGTTTTGGCATCAATCCATTCCTCTCCACACTGATTGCAAACGGTAGCCGCCACATTACGTGCTACCACCACTCCGCTGCCTAGGTCAACACTGTAAATTGTTCTTCCGGGCTTTTTAGCCCCTCCGCAAATAGGGCAGAGGCTCTCATTAGCTGGTCTTTTCATGCTCATTCTCTCCTTTTCTTATAATCAGGTTCAAAGAATTCAAGGCTTGGTTCATAAGCGGTAATGATATAAGCCCAGTCATTGTCTTCATCCAGGGCTGCCACTACATGCAGGGGTCTATTTTTTATCCATCCCAGAAAAAGGGCACTGGGATAGGGTTTATCATCCGGGTAATCCTTAATTCGCTCGCCGCTGGAAAGCACTCTGAGAACAGAGTCCTGGGAAATCTCCCGCTCAGCCAGCCGTTGAAGCACGTGCTTTCGCCACTCAAAGCAGTCATTAGATAATACCGTTCGTAGCTTTTTTATGTCCAGCGATTTTCTCATACACTCGCCAATTTAAGCCTTCACCCGCTTAATCCGTGCCCCCAGGGCGGTCAGCTTGTCTTCAAGCCGCTCATAGCCCCGATCCAGGTGGTAAATGCGGGAGACTTCTGTTTTGCCGCGGGCGGCCAGTCCGGCTAGAATCAGGGAGGCGCTGGCCCGCAGGTCGGTGGCCATCACCGGGGCGCCGCTCAGGTGTTTCACCCCGCGCACAATGG
>QIFF01000190.1 GCA_003230635.1 bacterium
GCCCAACTCTTGGAAGGGTTGGCAAAGGATAACCCGCATATAAAGATCGTTACTGTTGAGGTTAATCAGGGTTATGGTTGGGGAATTATATGCGGGCTAAAACAAGCCAGTGGGGACTATTTGGGTTTTATGGGTAGTGATGGACAAATTGCTCCCAAAGACGTTGTCCGGGTTTATGAGCGTTTGCGGGAGGGAAGTTGTGAGCTGTCTAAAGTAAAGCGGGTTGCCCGTCATGACGGGTGGGTTAGAAAGCTTAGCAGCTTGGTTTATAATTGGTTGTTTAATATCATTTTTGATGTTGATTCCAAGGATATTAATGGTACTCCCAAAATTTTCTCCCGAAAGCTGTTGGACAAATTGAGTATTTCTTCACGGGATTGGTTTCTGGATGCCGAAATAATGATTAAGGCTAAGGCCCTGGGGGCTACGGTAAAAGAGGTGGAAATAGATTTCTTGCCCCGCTCTGGGGGAGAATCCCATGTCAGGATTAGCACTGTGTTTGAATTTTTGAAAAATATGTTGTATTATCGCTGGGGAGGAGAGATAAAACGGTGGAAAAAGTCCAGATTGTAATCCTTTGTGGGGGGCGGGGCACGCGCCTGCGGGAGGAAACTGTTTTTCGCCCCAAGCCCATGATTGAGATTGGGAATAGACCTATCCTCTGGCATATCATGAAGATTTATGCCCACTACGGTTTTAGCGATTTTGTCCTCTGTTTGGGCTACAAAGGTGAAATGATTAAGGACTATTTCCTAAATTATGAGATGCTTCAAAGTGATCTCACCCTGGAGTTGGGAAAGCGGGATTCCCTTTACCTGCACACCCCGCCCAAGGAGAATGGCTGGAAAATCACCCTGGCACAGACCGGCCTGAACGCTATGACCGGCGCCCGCATTAAGCGGGTACAGCCTTATATAAAGACAGATTTATTTATGCTTACCTATGGGGATGGAGTGGCTGACATTGATATTGAGAAGCTGTTGGCCTTTCACCGCTCCCACGGCAAAATAGGCACGGTGACGGGTGTTTTAGCGCCGTCTCGCTTCGGCGAATTGGAAATAGAAGGCCAACAGGTGGTTAAGTTCAGCGAAAAGGCTCCCATCCACGGGGGGCATATCAATGGGGGATTTTTTATCTTTGACCGGCGGGTTTTTGATTATGTAACTCTGGAGGATAGTTGTACCTTTGAAAGGACACCCCTCTTACAGTTGGCTGCGGATGGAGAACTAATGGTGTGCGCCCATGATGGTTTCTGGCAGTGTATGGATACCCCCCGTGACCTGGAACTGCTCTGCCGGCAATGGGATTCCAGTCAAGCGCCGTGGAAAGTTTGGGAGGATTAAGGATGGCTGGCTATTGGCGGGACAAAAACGTGTTGGTAACCGGCTGTACCGGCTTGTTGGGTTCCTGGCTGACTATAGAGCTGGTTAACCAAGGTGCTGTGGTGACCGGCTTGATTAGAGATATGGTGCCGCGTTCAAATTTGAACTGGGCCGGCTTCAGCAACAAAATCAACGTTGTACGTGGGGCAATTGAAGATTACCTCTTATTGGAACGCACCCTTAACGAATACGAGATTGATACAGTTTTTCACCTGGCAGCCCAGACCATTGTCAGTATTGCCAACCGCAACCCCCTTTCTACCTTTTCCGCCAACGTTGAGGGCACCTGGAAGCTGTTGGAGGCCTGTCGGCGCAATCCGTCGGTGGGCTGCATCGTGATTGCTTCCAGTGACAAAGCCTATGGAACACACGAGCAATTGCCATACCGGGAAACAGCTCCACTTCAGGGAGCACATCCCTATGATGTTTCCAAGAGCTGCACCGATTTGATTGCCTATAGTTATTACCATACCTATCGTTTGCCAGTCTGTATTACCCGCTGTGGTAATTTTTACGGTGGGGGGGATTTGAATTTCAATCGCCTCATCCCCGGCACCATCCGTTCGGTACTCAACAACGAGGCCCCGATCATTCGCTCCGACGGCAGCTACATTCGCGACTACTTCTATATTAAAGATGCGGTGAAAGCGTATATGCTCCTGGCACAGTTGCTGCGGGAAAAACAGCTTTACGGCGAAGCCTTTAACTTCAGCAATGAAATCCAGTTGAGCGTGCTTCAGATGGTGCAAAAGATTATAAAGCTAATGGGGCGGGAGGACTTAGCGCCCATTATCAAAGACGAGGTGCAAGGAGAAATCCATCACCAGTACCTATCCGCAGCCAAGGCCTGCAAGCTGCTGAACTGGACTCCCGGCTACACTCTGGAACAGGGCTTGAGAGAAACCATCCAGTGGTATCAAGAGTTTTTTCAGGGCGCCGGTCAGTGAGTGAATACTGGAAAGGCTTACCTGTACTGGTAAGCGGGGCCGGCGGATTTATCGGCTCCCACCTTACCCGTGAATTGGTGTGCTTGAAGGCCCAGGTCAACATTCTGGTGCGCCCGAATAGCTCTCTCTGGCGCCTGGAGGATGTAGCTGAGAAGCTGCGCATCTTTAGGGTTAATATTACTGATGCCCAGGGAATAAAGCAAGCGGTAGGCCAAATTAAGCCTCGCATAGTTTTCCACCTGGCGGCCAAAGTGGATGTCAGCCGTTCAGCAGACCTCCTGCCCCAGATGATGGCGGTCAATTTCCAGGGTACAGTTAATTTATTGAACGCCCTGCAGAAAATCCCTTTCCCCCGTTTTATCAATACCGGCAGTAGTGAAGAATATGGAACCAACCAGGTCCCCTTCGTGGAAACCCAGCGCGAGCAGCCGGTTTCCCCATATTCGCTCAGCAAGGTAGCAGCCACCCACTATTGCC
>QIFF01000326.1 GCA_003230635.1 bacterium
CGGTTGACGCCCAGCCTGGAGATTGTCTTCAGGTAGTCGCCCACTCCCTTATTGTTTATAATTTCCGGATGAAATTCCATACTGACTTCAGCCCGGGGCTGCACCGTAAAAGATTTATGGATAAATCCCAGAATCCTTTCAAGCTGAAGCTCAGTCAGCAGGCTGGGGGTGCCGCCGCCAATATAAATTGAACAGACACTGACAGGCTTTGCGCCCAAAATATCCTTATACAGGCCGAGTTCTTTCTCCAGCAGGTCTATATAGGAATCGGGAACCCCGTTTTTGACCAGGGAATAATAATTACAGTAAGTGCACCTCCGGCTGCAAAAGGGGATGTGGGCATATAAGGCAATACCGCCGTCCGGGCGCAAGGCGGAGAGCGCTTGTTCTACCAAGGAATAATCGTCCGGGGTTACCGGCGAAGCGGCGGTAATCGGCGGGTAGTTTATCAGCAGCGAATTATCCAGGGGGTTTCTACAAACCCCCCTATCCGCCCATTGCCTCAAGACAGGGAGGTAGCGTTCGCTTTCGCTGATTACCGAAGCCAGAAAATTACTTTGGTTAGCATCCATATTCTTAGTAATGGTAGGTTGGGTTGAATGAAATGAAACCCAACAAAAAATTGGCTCCAAGCACTGCCTGGTTGTTGGGTTTCGTTCCTCAACCCAACCTACACGAGCTTAGAGAAATCCATGGAGTTTCGGCAGACTTTGGAGGTCAATTTTAAGCCAGAAGCTGGAGATGGTAAAAATTAGAATCACCAGACTTACAAAGGCGTTCATGGTAAAAAAGGCTTCGTTTACCCCGGACAGCTCAGTGGGTGAAATGAGGCTGTTCTGGTAAGCCACGAAGATGGTGGCCAGGGCAACCCCGATAAAGTATAGGCTGTTGAGCCCCAAAACAGCCCCCACCGCAAAAAGAGAAATAAAACATAATAGGTGCAGGCCCCTGGTCAACCGGATGGCCGACTTTGCCCCAAATGCGGCCGGGATGGAGAACAAGCCCTGGCTGCGGTCAACCTTAATGTCCTGAAAGGTGTAGATTATATCCGAGCCGGTAATCAGGGCAAAAACCGCCAGCATGAGGAGCACCGCCGCCGGAGAGATTTCATTGGTTACCGCCACCCAGCCCCCCAGGGGAGCAAGCCCCATGGTCAGCCCCAACCAGAAATGACAACTCCAGGTGAAGCGCTTGGTGTGGGGGTAAAATATGAACAGGGCAAGGATTATAGGGGACAGCAGCCAGACAAGCGGGGGAAGATGGTAAGCCGCTACCAGGCAGACAATAAGGGAAAAGCCGCAAAATACCAGACAGTCCTTGTCGCTTAACATGCCGCTGGGCAAGGCACGACTAGCGGTGCGCGGGTTTCTGGCGTCTATCTCCCGGTCAATATAGCGGTTAAGCCCCAAGGCCAGAGCGCGGGCGGCTATTATGCCCAGGGTAATCCAGCCCAATTTCCCCCAGCCGGGAAAGGATTTATTAGCCAGGAAAACACCCAGATAGACAAAGGGCAAAGTATGAATTGAGTGCTGGTACTTGACCATTTCCAGGATAATCTGGATTTTCTTGAGTAGTGTTCGGGGCATTGCTTCCCTCTCCTGGAACTAAGGTCGTATTGTCAAAACCGAACCACAGAGAACACAGAGAAAATATTAACTATCAATAAGTTAAGGGGGATTTAATCCCCTTTCCTCTGTGCACTCTAACTTATTAATCTTTTATACCTTCTTTTAACCTTCCTACACTAAAAGGCCATAGACCATAGACCTTAGACTTTAGTCTATTGTCCATAGACTTTAATAAACCAGGTCATAATGTTGAATGAACCTCTATAGCACAAGATATTATTCGCTCGGTTATATCCTTATAAAGGAAATTCTTTTTGAGAACACAGAGAATTCCTCTGTGCCCTCTGTGGTTTCATCCTAAGGCAGATAGTGCTTCAGCGCTTCCCGGAAAGCGGTCTGTTTAAGCTCAAAATCGCTTACCACCTTTGATACATCGCAGATATTATCCTTATCCATTATCTTGAGTTCGTCATAACTGATTGGTAAGCCTGAGATGAAGGTTTCGGCAAGGCAGACCAGGGGGGAAACCAGGCCCAGGGGAAGATGAATCTTGCTCTTTGATGCCCCAAGCACTTCCATAATAGTATCCAGAATTTGATCATAGCTGAGCACATCCGGCCCGGCAATATCATAAGTCTGGTTGCTAACCGTGGGTCCGTCGAGGGCCCCAACCAGGCACTCAACCAGATCCCCTACCCAGAGGGGCATAAAGCGCACCGTACCGTCGCCCAGGACGGGCACCAGCGGGGACTGCTTAATCATATCCACCAGGGCGGTGGTAAACTCGTCCCCGGGGCCGATGATTACCGCCGGGCGGAAGATGGTATAGTCCAAACCGGCTTCTTTGACCGCTCCCTCCGACTCCCCCTTGCTTTGGTAAAAACCGGTGGGCATTTCCAGGCTGACCCCCATGGCGCTGACATAAATGAAGCGCTTTATCCCTGCGGCCTTGGCTGCCTCCACCACATTGGAGGTGCCCTGGATATGGAGCTGCTGATAGACGGACTTGCTCGCCCGCCAGACACCCACCAGATGAATGACCGCCTGGCAGCCGTCCATGGCTCCGGATAAGCTGGCCGGATCGGTTACGTCGCCCTTGACCACCTCGGCCCCCAACCCACTCAGATAAGCTGCTTCCCCTGATCTGACCAGGCAGCGAACCTCTCTGCCCTCTTCCCGCAAGCGCTTGACCAGATGATGTCCCACAAAACCGGTACCGCCAGTAACGAAGACCAT
>QIFF01000024.1 GCA_003230635.1 bacterium
AGCTTGTTGTTACCAAAGCGTTATTACAAGAACTCACCGAGGTAGTAAATAGGCCAAAATTTAAAAAGATATTTACCCGAGAAAAAGTGAAAGAGTTGTTAGCTTTATTGAGTGGATATACCATTACCGTTTGCCCAGCGGAAAAAATCTCCGACTGCCGTGATGAAAAGGATAACATTATCTTGGAAGCAGCGGTAACAGGTAGAGTAAAATATATTGTAACCGGGGATGATGATATACTGGTGTTAAATCCTTACAGGAACATCCTGATAATTAAACCAGCAGAGTTTGCCAGGGTTTTGAAAGGTTATTAACCCCCATGGTACAGCTACAATCCGGCCCACAATGAGATTAAAAGGCGCAGTCATCGGCATCGGCAATATTGCCCTGGGCAGCCACATCCCGGCTTATTTAAAGGAAAAAGAGCGGGTTGAGATTGTGGCCGGGGCGGATAAGTCAGCCAACAACCTGGAAGCCTTTAAAAGGTTTTTCCCCGCTGCCCAGGTTTATCTTGACGACGAGCAACTTTTTGCCCGGCATCAAAATGAGCTGGATTTTGTAGATATTTGCACCCCCCCCGGCTCGCACCGGCACTTGATTGAACAAGCCGCCCGGCGCAAGATCAACATCCTCTGCGAAAAACCCCTCTGCACTTCCCTGGAGGAAATAGACAGCATTGTCGCCACGGTCAGGGGGGCCGAAATCGTTTTTTTGCCCTGCCACCAGTATCACTATTCCCGCCTCTGGCAAAGAGCCCTCCAGATAGTCAGCGAGGGGCGCATCGGCCAGCCGCACCTGATTCAGTTTGAAGTTCTGCGCAAGGAACCCAACGCAGGCAACATCCACTGGCAGCCCGGCTGGCGGGTGGACAAGGCCCACAGCGGTGGGGGGATTGTGATGGATCACGGCACCCACCTTTTCTATCTGGCCATGCACCTGCTGGGCCGGCCCCAGGCAATTGAGGCCAAGCTGATGTGCCTGCACCACAAAGATACGGGACTGGAGGATACCGCCTGGATACTGGTAAAACACGAGGGTGGGATGTCACGCTTAGACATTACCTGGGCCTCGTTTCAGCGCGGGGTGCGCTACCGCATCCTGGGCCGCAGCGGTGAGATTATCATCGCCGAAGATGAAGTGATTCTTCACGACCGGCACGCCAGTCACCATGAACGCATAAGCGAGAAGCTGTCCAAGGATTCTAAACACAGCGAGTGGTTTGATGAATTGATTGAGGACTTTCTAACCCGGGTAGAAAATCAGCGGTTGGATTGGGAACCCTTGCGAGAGGCGGCCATGAGCCTGCAATGCGCCTTGACGGCCTACCAGGCCGCGGAGCAGGCCAAGCAGATGCCGATCCGCCCGATTGATTTGTAGGGAAGCCCTTCGTGTCTGCCCGTGATTGTCTCCTCCCCCCTTGTGGGGGAGGATTAAGGTGGGGGGGGATTTTTCTAACCATCCATCACCCCCACCCTAGCCCTCCCCCCTCAAGGGGGAGGGAAATAGAGAGGGAGGGCAAGGCCATCCCCCACGCCCTACAGCCACCATTTGCGCAAGCCCACTTCGCTTACGAACAAGACCAGAGCAAGCCCTACCAGATATTGCCAGAGGGGGTTAAACTGGGCGGTCTTTTCCGTGGGAGCAAGCAAAGGCTCGCTGGTCTGAGGGTTGAAGCTGCCGCCGCTTAGTCTGGCTACCCGGCGCAGCAGCCGTTGATTGGGGGTAAACTGGCGGTACTCACCCAGGAAGGGGGGGATGATGATTCCCCTGGTATGCTGGTGGTAAAGCTTGCCCTTGCGTTTTTCCCTCAGGTTAAGCCCGAATTTTCCGGACAGGTGGGTTTGAGCCCGCCCGCGGTATTTCCCCAAGCCGATCCGCTCCAGAGGGATTTCCATTTCTTCACCGTCTTTCATTGCCAGGTAGGCGAATAATTCCCCCTCAGGTGCTTTGTCCCGGTCGGTATCCACGGTCAACATTACCCCTCCAGGCACGTGTTGCACCTTGACCTGCCAATCGGACTTGTCCTGACGCAGCATAAAGCGTACTGCCTGCACCCAGAACTTACTGAAGCTCTTCCAGCCAATCCACTTGGCAGACCAGCGCGGAACCACATCCGAGGCATAGGCCATGGTTGTCCCCAATCCATGGCGCCAGTGAACGAGAACCGGATCATTAAAACCGCGCACCTGGGAAGAGAGCACCACCTGGGCCCCCGCTTTGGGCTTGGTTACCATATAACCCTTCAAGGGCGGCATTTCCTTGAGCTTAATCCCGGTTAAAATCGGACTGTTTGGGGCCAGAACTGTCGGGGTAAAGACCTTCTCCACAAAGGGGGTCTTGGAAATGGCGTCTTTCAGGTCAGCTACAAACAATTCCGGCAGCTTTTGCAGGTCGGTGGGATGATGAAACAAACCCCTGCCTATGCGGGCGATATTGCCCAGTAAGTCCACTTCCGCCTCCGGTCCCACCGCAATGGTAGAAATGGTCATCTTTTTCCTGGCAATCAGGCGGGCCAGCTTTTCAAACTCACCCCGATAGGTCTTACCGTCGGTCAAGAGAAGAATGTGCTTAATCTGCAGGGGCATTTGCCGCAGGCGTATAGGGGGATTAAGCAACAGGTTATAAGCGTCCTCCAGGGCGGGATAAATATTGGTTCCCCCCCGGCCGACCTTGATGTTGTCAATCGCCTCTATCATCTGCTCACGCTTGCCCCAAATCAACTGGAAGTTAAAAACCTTTTCGTATTGGGAATCAAAGAGAACGATCCCCATCATATCACTGTCGCGCAACTG
>QIFF01000255.1 GCA_003230635.1 bacterium
GATTACCTTACCAAGCCTTTCAATACCAAAGAGGTTTGCCAGGTAATTAAGGAGAATGTGGAAAGAAGCCGCATAATGATTAGCCGTAATCAACTGCTGGAAATGCTCCGCTCCAATTCTTCGGAGTTGATCGGGCAAATAGATGAGTTGGAGCGTTCCAATAGGGACCTGATTGAATCCATTCGCAGCAAATCTGACATCCTGGCCAGACTGGAAACCGCCAATTTAAAGCTAAAAGAGCTCTCCATCCGAGATGGCCTGACCAAGCTATACAACCATGTTTTTTTTCAGGAACGCCTGGCAGAGGAATTTGTCCGCAGCCAACGTTATAATGCGGCACTCTCTTTTGTAATGGTGGATATTGATAACTTCAAGGATTTTAACGACCGTTTCGGTCATCAACAGGGAGATTCCATCCTGGTCAAGATTTCACAAATATTGATGGTCTCTATTCGCGGGATTGACTTTGCGGCGCGCTATGGGGGAGAAGAGTTTGCCCTGATTTTACCCAATATTGACAGAAATGGGGCACACCTGTTGGCCGAACGCCTGCGCACCAAGGTGGAAAACTATTTCTCCTTAGAGGGGGAAGTCCCCCTGCCGGTTACCATTAGTCAGGGAGTTGCCAGCTTTCCCCACCCCCAAATCAAGAGCAAAACCGATTTAATCAAGGCTGCTGACTCCGCCCTCTACCAGGCCAAACGCAAAGGGAAAAATCTGGTAGTGGTGGCGGGTTAGCCAACATAAGTCAACCAACCCTCATATTTTTCATTTCTCCCCCCGACTACCTGCATATAAGTATCTCTTAATTGTCTGGTCATTTGCCCCAGCTCGCCGCTGCCGATCTGGGTATTGTCTATTTGGGCAATTCCGGTCACCTCTGCAGCGGTACCGGTGAAAAAGACCTCGTCAGCTTTCTTTAATCCATCCAAGCTAATACTTGTTTCCTCAACTTCAATACCTTGATCACAGGCGATATTTATTAGGCAATCGCGGGTGATCCCCAATAAAATATTCCCCGCCTGCACGGTAAAAAGCTTTCCTCCTTTGACCCAAAAAATATTCTCTCCCGGGCCTTCAGCCACATTCCCCTGATAATCCAAAAGCAAGGCCTCGTCAAAACCGGCCTTTTTGCTTTCTAAACTGGCCAAAATGGAATTTACATAATGGCCGCAAATCTTGGCGTCAGCAACCGTGGATTGGGGATGAATCCGAATATATTTAGACGTTTTGACCCTTACCGCATCCTTACCTAAGTATTTACCCCAGGGCCAGACAGCAACACAAACATCCACCGGGGGATTTAAGCCCATCTTGCCATAGCCATAATAAGCGATGGGACGAATATAGCCGCACTTAATCCCGTTTACTTTAACAATTCCCACCACTGCCTTATTAATTTCCTCTGGCGTAAAAGGAAGTTTCATATCTATAGCAGCAGCAGAATAAAATAGCCTTTCGGTATGATCATCCAGCCGAAACACAGCCGGCCCTTTAGGAGTGTCGTAAAAACGCAGTCCCTCAAACACGCCGGCGCCGTAATGTAAGGTATGGGTCAAAAGATGAGTCTGGGCATTGCCCCAGTCAATCAGCTCACCATTAAACCAAATCTTTTTTGTTGCTTCCATAGTAGTTTTTTTGCTCCCCTCCTTAATCTTCAACCCCTCCTCCCTGGAGTAATAAATACCGATTACGCCTCAACTGCAAGCGTTTGCGTCTGAAATTAACGGGTTCCGGCTCTTTATCATCACCCCTATCAAGCAAAGGAATATCTATATCTCTTATGGTACTGGTTGGTTCTTCCGCCTGACGGACAGTTACTTCGTAACCCCTCCCGCTTTCAACCAGGGTTCTCTCCTGGATACAAGCGACAAGCATACCTGATATCAGCAAGAGGGTACACCAGGAAAGTAAAAGCAACCTCATCCTAATCTCCACCAGTTGTAGGGTGGATCAAGCGAAGCGGATCCGCCAAATGTCGTAGGTGGATTCGTCGCTGCGCTCCTTAATCCACCCTACCCTATATTTTATCCTTGAAAGATATGCAGCCTAACCCGCTCCAGCAAGGCCGCCACTAAATGAGGCAAGGGGTCTGGAGTAAAACCGACCAGCTCTAGGTTTGGAATTTTTAGGGGGAGCAGGATTTTTGCCGCCGGGGCTGAAGAAATCGCTTGCGCCATGCCCGGGGTAATCTCCCCCATCATGGAATTGGGGATGGTAATTGCCAAAGGGCCCAGAATAAGGTTTAAGCAGGGAACTGTTTGCAGAATTGCATTTTCCCCGCAAGCCCCCCGATTAGCCTTGGCTTTCATCATAGCTGCAGTGGCCACCGCATTAGTGCCTAAGGCTACAATTTCAATATCGTTACCTAACTCCTGGCGCAAATTTTTAATAATATGGCTGCCGATGCCGCCTCCCTGAGCATCGATTACCCCGATTACGTCATTGCTGCGTTGCATCACTGATTTTCCAGAACCTTGCTAATTACCTTTTTTAATTCGTCCACCTTGATGGGTTTATTAAGATATTCAAAGGCCCCCAGGTTCATTGCTTCCAGATAAGAATCCACCTCGCCGTAAGCAGTAACCATAATCACCCCAATGTCTGGTTTTAGTTTCTTAACCTTCTTGAGGAGCTCTATTCCTCCCATATTAGGCATCTTCATGTCAGTGATAACCAGATGGCAGTTAATTTTACCCACCTTATCCAGAGCTTCTTTCCCATCCCCTGCGGTTACTACCTCATATCCCGAACGAAGGAGAATCTTGGAAAGGCCGGTGCGGGAATTTTCCTCGTCATCCACAATTAGAATGCACTTTTTATCTAACGCCATCACTACACCCCCTAACCAATAGCAGCCATTTAGTGAAACACCCTTCAGGAATCAAATCCAACTTAGTTTATAGTATAACATGACAAACAGCCAATTTCCACTGCCAATTTTTATACTGCCGGGGGGCATTGCCCGCGCTGTGAGCAATATAAAAAGGGGGGGTGCAACTGCACCCCCCTTTTTACAATCGATTTAAACGGACAGCCTGGCCGGCTAAAGGTTTTAATGCCCTTCAGACCCGCCATGCTCGGCATCTCCACCATGCTCCTCATGGCCTTCATGTTCGCCGTGTTCTTCATGCTCCCCGTGTTCTGCAGGAGCCGCATGCTCGTCGGCAGCACCGTGCTCTGCAGGAGCTGCGGCCTCATGCGCAGCCGGGGCTTTTGCCGTGCCGTGCTCCGGGGCCTTTGGCGAGTCACAGCCTGCTATACACAAAGCAGCTACGATTAAGCTCAATCCCAACATTGTTCCGATTAACCTTGCCTTCATTTTTGCCTCCTTATTTGTTAGGCTGTTGTGGGTTTGCTAAGTTGATTTCCCTCACCCTACCCCTTTTTCCCTACAGGGGAGAGGGAACTTAGCAAGGGTAGATTGTTAGGGGATGGTTGTCAAGCCTTATTTTACCCCTTTAGGGCACCTTGAAAAATGGCCTTTTCGCCCAATATCGGTGTTATGCTCAAAATTTAATCCTCGGAATATCAAACATATGCCTCCGGTTAAATTTTTCGCATGCCTTGATCTTGAACGAAAATTCTAATTTTTCAAGGTACCCTTTAGCTTTTCTATAATTGCGTCGGCTACCTGGGAAGTGCCGACAGCCGTGGGGTCATCGGATGATGGTTTCAAATCGTAAGTAACGGATTTCCCCTCTTTAATTATCGCAGCAATGGCTTGTTCCAAACGCCGGGCGGCTTCTGTCTCCCCCAAGTGCCGCAACATCAGCATCCCGGAGAGGATCATGGCCATGGGATTAACCTTGTTCAGCCCCTTGTATTTGGGGGCGCTGCCATGGGTGGGTTCAAAGAGAGCGGCATCCTCTCCCAGGTTTGCCCCCGGGGCCAGGCCCAGTCCCCCCACCAGTCCGGCACAGAGGTCGGAGATAATATCCCCGTACAGGTTAGGCAAGACCAGCACATCATACAATTCAGGCCGCTG
>QIFF01000363.1 GCA_003230635.1 bacterium
TTTAACCGCAGGCATATGCCTGATATTCCGAGGATTAAATTTTGAGCATAACGCAGATATTGGGCGAAAAGGCCATTTTTCAAGGTGCCCAGTTGACATGCATACTTCCATAGCATACAATAAAGTCATGCCCTATTAACACAACAAGGAGGCTAAATAGTATGCGAACTACCTTAAATATTGATGACTTTCTAATTAACAAACTTCTTGAAACTACTCATGAAAAATCAAAAACTAAGGCGATTACCATTGCTATTAAGGATTACCTCAAAAAAAAGAACATTGGAAAAATTCTTTCCTACCAAGGAAATTTATTTATTGAAAACAATTGGCAACAACTGGAACAAGAAGAGCTGAATGAATATGAGCAATAACCCGAAAATCATTGCCGACACCTGTATCTGGATTGAATTCTTTCGCACAAAATCAGAAACATCAAACCGCATGAAGGACTTTATTGCTGGCAACCTTGTTGTCGGCAGCGGCATCATCCTGGCCGAGCTCCTGCAAGGCAGCAAAACAAACAAAGAACGAGAAATCATTATTGATATTTTTAACACCCTTGATTATATTGAAATCACAAAAGATATATGGATTGAAGCGGGAAACCTCGCCAGTGAACTTCGCTCTCGGGGAAAGACAATCCCCCTTTCCGACATCATCCTTGCCACCTGTGCCAGAAAGCACCAATACCATATTTTTACCATTGACAAGCATTTTCAAGACATTCCTGGGGTGAAGCTTGTTTAAAAATGTAGGGGCAGGGCTTGTCCCTGCCCGAAAGAAATGTCATTGCGAGCGAAGCGAAGCAATCTATTCCCATATAGATTACTTCGTCGGCTGTGCCTCCTCGCAATGACAACTTTCTAATAATCCTGTCAAAAAATAACAACAATGCGCAAAAAATTTACCCTTAGCTTAATTCTTTCCTGCCTTTTTCTAATATCTGCCAATCCGACCTACGCCCAACCAAAAGACAAACTGGCTCAACTGACCAGCCAGATGGAGAAAATTCTCCAGTCCCCCCCCCTTAAAAAGGCCAAAGTCGGGATTCGGGTTGTTTCTATGAGCGACGGCGAGCAGATTTTTTCCCGCCGGCCCGAACTACCCCTGATGCCGGCCTCCAATATGAAAATCCTTACCGCCGCTGCCGCCCTGGCCCGCCTGGGGACGGATTACCGCTTTCGCACCGGGGTTTACGGCGATGATTACATCCGCAGGGGACAACTGGCAGGCAACCTCTATTTAAAAGGCTTTGGCGACCCCTTCCTGGTCTGGGAGGAAATGGTCAAAATCGCCCGCTATCTTCAGGGGCTGGGATTGAAGCAGGTCAAGGGAGACCTGGTGGCGGATGACTCCTTCTTTGACAGTAAGCGCAGCGGCAACGGCTGGGACAAAAAACGCCCCCCTTACTGGTATAACGCTCCCCTGGGCGCCCTCTCGGTCAACTTCAACACGGTTGAGGTCAACATCGCCCCGGGCCGGCATAAAGGCAGCCCCTTAACAGTCTGGCTTAACCCGGCCACCAACTTTTTTAAGCTGGATAACAAAGGGCTGACCAGCAGACGGACGCAAAAGCTGCAACTGGCCTACCAGGAACACAAGGGCCAACCCACCCTGGTGGTGCGGGGCTATCTGCCTATGGGCAGTTCTCCCCAAACCTATTACCGGGCTGTCGGCGATCCGCCTCGTTATGCGGCTACAGTTTTTAGAGACCTGCTAAAACTGTGGGGGGTAAAGATCAGCGGCCAAGTCCGCTTGGGAACTACCCCGGGCAAAGCCAAGGAGTTGTATCTGCACAAGTCAAAACCCCTGGGCCTGATTTTGCGCGGCTTGAATAAGTACAGCAACAACTTTACCGCCGAGCAGCTTCTAAAAACAATGGGGGCGGAGCTTAAGGGGACACCGGGCACGGCGGAAAAGGGGCTGGAGGTGGTAAAAGAGTTTCTGCAATCCCAGAAAATAGACAGCGGCAGCTTAACCCTGGTGGACGGTTCGGGGCTGTCGCGCCAAAACCGCCTTACCGCCGGGACAATCAGCGAGGTGCTGGCGGCGGTCTATCACAACTTTAAATGGCAGCCGGAATTTATGGCCTCCCTGCCACTGGCCGGGGTGGACGGCACCCTGGAGAAACGCCTGGAGGGAAACGATACCAGCCGGCACCTGCGGGCCAAGACCGGGCGCATCAAGGGAGTGGCGGCTCTCTCGGGCTATTTAAACACCAAGGACAAAGAAACCTGGGCCTTTTCTATGCTCATGAACGACTTTGACACCAGCATTGAGCAAATCCAGGAGTTGCAGGACAACCTCTGCCGTTTGATGATTAATTTCTCACGTGACTAACCGGCATGGAACCACAGAGTGCACAGAGGAATTCTCTGTGTTCTCTGTGGTTAAGCTTTGAGAATACTAACTGGCAGGAGGAAAAGCTATGGAAGCCAGCATCCGTTCTCTTATCCTCTGTCTGGCATTAAGCGCATTTTTTGCCGGCAGTCTGGGGTGTGCTGCCATTGACAGCCCCTATCCAGAGGAAAATGAGCCAATAACTCCAACCCCCATAGAGGAAGCGATGTTTGAAGACATGGCAGAGACCATAGCGCCCACGAACATAGGGGCCTCAATCCTTGAGAGATTGGGCACCCAGGATGCCTTGACCGGGGGGCATATGATGGGGGATACTCCGCTCAAGGAACCTGAAATGTCACCGGCCGACAGGGATTACCTGGAAAAGCAATGCACTAGCTGCCATCCGCTGGAGCGGGTGTTCTGGACGCGTGGG
>QIFF01000334.1 GCA_003230635.1 bacterium
CCCTTGGCGCCTTCATAAAGCCCCATTGCTCCTTCAATAAGGGCCAAGTCCGCCGCTTGGGTGTGGTGGGCAAAAAGCTCCAGAATGGTTTCCGGGGGTAATAACCAGCTGTCCAGATTACGGCAGGGTCTGTTTGCCGCCCGGCTGTGATAGCTGGGGTCAAGGTAATCCGGGCCGCTTTTGAAGGGCTGCACCCGCAGGCCTAGTTTTTGGAAGGCGGCAATCAGGCCGGCGGTAACAATCGTCTTGCCTGCCCCGCTATGAGTGGCGGCAATCAAGAGGCGGGGAATATTTGTCATAGCTAATAGGAGGTGTTCTTCCGGTAAATGTCATTGCGAGGAGCAATAGCGACGAAGCAATCTATACCCATCAAGGCAGATGAGATTGCTTCGCTTCGCTCGCAATGACAAAGCATAAGGGTATCTTGAAAAATTAGAATTTTCGTTCAAGATCAAGGCATGCGAAAAATTTAACCGCAGGCATATGTTTTATATTCCGAGGATTAAATTTTGAGCATAACGCAGATATTGGAAGAAAAGGCCATTTTTCAAGGTGCCCATAAGGCGGCCCCCTAATGTACCTGGTTGCTTCCCCTGGAAATTACCGGAGTGCCGGGGGGAGAGATTTCTCCAAATTTTTCTTCGTATTTGGCGATATTCTCTTGCCAAGCCAGCATAATGGCCTTGGCGTCTATGGGGTTGGTAATCAGCCGCGACTGAACGAGGATTTTCCCTTCAGGAAGTGATAAGCCGAAATCAAGGATGAATTCCTTAACGTTATGCACAATCAGGGCTTGATTGATGTAAGCCCCACCCTCCACCTGGGGGCTGATTTCCACTTCCATATAATTCTTCTGATTTTTTGGCAAACTCAGAATCCTCCCTTGTCCCTGGGTTGGGGCGGAATATGCGGGCAGTAATTCGAGGGCCCCTTGAGGGATTACCCTACGATTTTTAAGTCCTTGCCGGGTTTAAAGAAGGGAACCTTCTTGGCCGGAACCTGGACCGGAGCGCCGGTGCGGGGATTACGTCCCAGGCGGGCACGGCGCTGTTTGACCCGGAAGCTGCCGAAACCGCGTAACTCCACCTTTTGCCCCTCGGCCAGGGAGTCGGCAATACTCTTGAAGACCGTATTTACGATTAGGGTGGCTTCCTTGCGCGTGAGGTGGAGCTGCTCGGCCACCTGGGCGACCAATTCTCCTTTTACCATAGTTCCCTCCTATCTGGTTAAGGGTTACTCTAACAGGAAAATATTCTTGACAGTTTATCTGGAAAGTGCTATAAAGACGCTTGCTGGTTGAGGGGGCCGAGGTAGCTCAGTCGGTAGAGCAGAGGACTGAAAATCCTCGTGTCGGCGGTTCGATTCCGTCCCTCGGCACCATTTCCCGCCTTACGACATCTCTCCGACAAAAGGGCACCTTGAAAAATGGCCTTTTCGCCCAATATCTGCGTTATGCTCAAAATTTAATCCTCGAAATATCAAACATATGCCTGCGGTTAAATTTTTCGCATGCCTTGATCTTGAACGAAAATTCTCATTTTTCAAGGCACCCTTAACACTTGCTGCCTGCAAGCCGTTTTAGAAAGCAAAATAAGCCTTAAACTACCTGTTATTATAGAGGGCTTTCTTTACAAAGTCAAATAATTCTTTGCTGGAGTTCCACCCGATTTCTAGAGGACATGGTTCTACGAAATCTGGGGAAACTCTATAGCTTTGTTCCCACTACTTTCTTTTTGGGGTAAAAAGTGCTTAAAAAACCCTCATGGACTAAGCTCCTGGTTTGGGGACTAATCCTTATTTTGACCATTGCCTTTGGTTCGCTGGGCGGCGTGCTTTACGGCTTGCTGCGGGACTTGCCTCACCTGGAGGGGCTGGAAGAGTATGCCCCGGGCCTGGTTACCACTGTCTATGCGCACGATGACCAGGTGCTGGCAGAGTTTTTTCAGGAAAAGAGAGTGATGCTGCCCTTTGAAAAGATTCCTCCCCGTTTTATTCAGGCCCTGCTGGCGGTGGAAGATACGGATTTTTACGACCACTGGGGGCTTAATTTTAAAGCCATTGCCCGCGCTCTGTGGGCGGACGTAAAGGCGCGGCGGATTGTGCAGGGTGGCAGCACCCTGACCCAGCAGTTGGCGAAGGTGCTCTTTCTGACCCCGGAGAGAACCCTCACCCGCAAACTGAAGGAAGCCCTGCTGGCCCTGCAGATTGAAAAAAAATACACCAAAAACGAAATCCTGGCCATGTACTGCAATCAAATTTACCTGGGTGCCGGCAGTTATGGCCTGGAGTCCGCCGCCCGCACCTATTTTAGCAAAGGCGCCGGCGAGTTGGACTTAGCCCAGTTGGCGCTGATTGCCGGTCTCCCCAAATCCCCTGAGGGTTACTCACCCCTCAACCACCCCAAAAAAGCGCTTAATCGCCGCAGTCATGTGCTGCGGCGCATGTTGCAGGAGGGATTAATCACTCAGCAGGAATTTGAGTTTACCCGCCAGGTGCCTTTGAATTTGCGGCAGCGGGAACATTCCGGCCAGATTGCCCCTCACTTCAGGGAGATGGTGCGCCGCTATCTGGAAATGAAGTATGGGGTTAATATGCTCTATCGCCAGGGGCTGAAGGTTTATACCACCCTCAATCTGGCTTTGCAAGAGGCGGCCGAGCAGGCGGTGGCCGAAGGCCTGGAGGAATTGAAGCAAAGGCAGAAGCTGAAGCAGGGAGCCACGTTGCCGGAGGCCGCACTACTGGCCCTGGGGCCG
>QIFF01000028.1 GCA_003230635.1 bacterium
TCGTTTGTTTATCTCCTCCCGAAGAAGCCAGGGGGCTTACCGCCAGGCCGGAGTATTTGCGCCGCTTATTGGGCACCCCTTTACCCAGTGTGGATGAGTTAATCGTGGCCTGCACCCGCCAGTTGTTGACCGTGCATCCCGACAAAAACACCTTTTTATTGGCAGTGGGTAAGGAGTTGGCCTCCCTCTTAGCGGAGGATTATGAACGCTTAAAGGCAATTCTGAGGAGAATAATTTGACAGGATTAACAGGATTTAACAGGATTATTTAACTTCTTTTTATCTTGTTCATCCTGTTATTCCGTATAAAAAAAGGAAAACCGACCACAATACGAGGCAACTTAACTAGAAAAACAACTGGTTCCGCTTATCATGCTTACAACAAAGAGTTTCTGGACAGGATTATATTTTGACAGGATTGACAGGATAGCTTTGCAGTTACGAGTTTTGGGTTTCAGGTTTTAACTTGAAACTTTTTTCATCTTGTTTATCCTGTTATCCAGTCAAAAAAAGGAGGATAGATAGTTGAAACCTGAGGAACTGGGGGTTATAACCAGCGGTTCTCTGGTAGAGGGCCTGGAGATGAAGCTTCACCCCCAGCAGGGTATAGAAGAGGTCAAAGCGGGTAAATTCGTGGTGATTGAGGGAAAACGCTACCAATATTTCTCTTTGATTACCGACGTGCGCCTGCAAACCAACAACCCCCGCATAATGGTTACTCCCCCCTCTCCCCGGGAGGAACTGCTGCGCCAGGTGCTGGCCGGTAACAATACTTACGCCACTATCAGCCTGCGCCCCATGCTGGCAATAGATAAAAATGCTCCCAGCAGCCTAAAAACGGAGCGCGCCCCACTGCCGGTCAAGAGCATTCCCCCCCATTTCGCCCCGGTTTTTGAGGCCTCTGAGGAGGATGTAGCCCGTATTTTCGGCAGTGAAAAGGAGGGAAAGCGCTATTTTCAGATTGGTCAGCCCCTGGATATGGAGACCCCGCTCTGCCTGGACCTGGAGCGCTTCGTGGAACGCAGCAACGGGATTTTCGGCAAGACCGGCACCGGCAAAACCTTCCTCACCCGCCTGGTTTTAAGCGGCCTGATTAAAAACTCCCAGGCGGTCAACTTTGTCTTTGACATGCACTCCGAGTACGGCTGGCAGAGCCGACAGGAGGGCAAGGGGGCCTTTGTCAAGGGGCTGAAGCAGCTCTTTGGCTCCCAGGTGGCGATTTTTACCCTTGACCCACAATCCTCCCGCCGCCGCGGGGTCAGCGCCGACTTTGAGGTCTGTATCTCTTACGAAGACATCCAGGTGGAAGATATCGCCCCCCTCCAGAACGAGCTGCGCCTCAATCCCACCGCAGTTGAGGCCGCTTATCTGATTGTAGCCCGCTACGGCAGAAACTGGCTTAAGGCCCTGCTTGAACAAGGGGGGCAAGACATCAAGGGCTTTGCCGAAGAACTGGGGGCGCATCCCGAATCGCTTTCCGCCCTTTACCGCAAGCTGAAGCGCCTGGAGCATTTCCCCTTCCTGGTCAAAAAACGCCAACCGGGCCAACCGGAGGCAATCAAGACCATTATGGATTATCTGCAAGCGGGCAAACACATCATCCTGGAATTCGGCCAGCAAACCAGCCTGCTCTGCTACCTGCTGGTGGCCAATATCATCACCCGCCGCATCCACGAGCTTTACACCAGGCAAAGCGAAAAATACCTGGCCAGCCAGCGCCCCGAGGATAAGCCCCGCCAACTGATGATTACCATTGAAGAGGCGCATAAATTTCTAAACCCCCAGGCGGCCCGCCAGACGATTTTCGGCACCATCGCCCGCGAGATGCGCAAGTATTATGTCTCTCTGCTGGTGGTTGACCAACGCCCCTCGGGCATTGACGACGAGGTGCTTTCCCAGCTCGGCACCCGGATTACCGCCCTGCTCAACGATGAAAAGGACATTCAGGCGGTGCTGACCGGGGTCAGCAATACCTCCGGCCTGCGCAGTGTTTTAGCCAGCCTGGAATCCAAACAGCAGAGCTTGATTATCGGGCATGCAGTGCCCATGCCGGTGGTAATCCAGACCCGCGAATACGGCAGCCGGTTCTATAAACAAATGGGAGACCTGCCGGCAGCAGAAAGACGGGCCAAGGCCAATCAGGAAGTTGACGATTTGTTTGGCTAAGTAGGGTGGGCATAGCCCACCCTACAACTAACTCCCGAAATTCGGCGAAATTCGGCGAAAACAGCCGTTATTTGGCCTAACCCCCCCTATATCCCCCCTAAATACCCCTTAACCAAACTTGATTTATTTCGGGCTTCGTTTTATATTTTAGCACTCACTAAGGGAGAGTGCTAACAAACACCCCATTATAATTTAACCTAAGGAAAGGAGTGACGCATGAAGCTTAAGCCCTTACAGGACAGAGTGCTGGTCAAGCGCCTGGAGGAAAAAGAACAAAAGAAGGGGGGAATTATTATCCCTGACAGTGCCAAGGAAAAGCCGATGGAAGGCGAAATTGTAGCCGTTGGCAATGGCAAGGTAAAAGAAGACGGCAGCAAACAGCCCCTGGACTTGAAGGTAGGCGACCGGGTACTTTTCGGGAAATATGCCGGACAAGACGTCAAGATTGACGATGAAGAACTCTTAATTATGCGCGAAGATGATATTCTAGGAATCATTGAGTAAATCCAAATTAGACGGAGGAAAGGTTTTATGGCTAAGCAACTTAAGTTTGATGAAGAGGCCCGGGGGGCGATCCT
>QIFF01000353.1 GCA_003230635.1 bacterium
CGTTTAGGTTTTCCAAGCGAACGGCCAGCAAACAAAGCGGGGGATAGCGGCGCTTGGCGGCGGGAAGCTCCTGGCCCAAGCGGTAATGCAAATATTGCTTGTTGCCCAGGCCGGTCAGGTCGTCCCGCATCATCTGATTCCAGCGGGCTTGAAGAGCAAAGGCGTGTCTGGCTTGGAGGGGTTTAAGCTGCTTTTCCAGGCTTTGAGTAAAGGCCTGCACAGAAGGGAGTACGGCCTTAGCGGCCTGCTGAAGCTCAGTGGAGGAAAGAGGGGGGAAGTTTTTCAAGCCGGCTGCGGCGCGGCCGCCTTTCTTGTCAGCCGATACCCCGCCCCCGACAACAGCCCCTAAAACTTGTCCCTGAACCACCAGGGGGAGAGTAAAATTGGTAAGGCCGGCATGGCACTTGAATATGGAAAAGGGCACTTTTGCTTCACAACGCTGGAAACAATTGCCCTGATAATCTTGGGCACATTTCTCTTTTCCCGCCAAGTTCTTTTGCACCCGGGCACAAAAGGGCGGCAGGGTCTGGCTGCCGACTAGGATATATCCTTTGGTGTTTACCAACCAAGTTCTGATCCCCCCCCTTTGACAAAGATTATCCTGAATTTTCTGCCACGCCCTAACCAGCAAAGAAAAATTATTACTGCAATCAAACCTTTCTTGCTGCATAAAAAGGTTGGCTTATACTCCTTATTAAAGATTAGTGTAAAACCAGCGATAAGTCTTATTGGTTTTGGCAGCCATGTAATAGGGAGGGATTTTCTTGGTTGCCAGCAGGGTTTTTAAAAGCCTAGCTTGATAGACACCGGGGGAGTAAATCCGCCTCTTTATATAGTATAGCCCCTTATATATATCCTCTATGGAGCAATTGCGGGGTTTAAAGGTAAGGTTTTGAACATAGAACATCTTCCAGTCCTCAGGAAAGTTATCATAAATCAGCCTCTTCTCCTCCGATAGCCTTTTAAATAACTTGGTGCCCGGAAAGGGAGTGGGTAAGCCGATACTAGCAACATCTATTCCCACATCCAGGATAAAATCCGCCGTTCTCTTAAAAGTATCCCTCGTATCCTCATCATTGCCTACAATCATACTTCCTATTATTCCAATCCCGTGCTGGTGTAATTTTTTAATTGCCCTTTTGTAATTGTCAATTCCATGTTTCAGATTTATCCCCTTGTGCATGTCCTTCTTCAGGGTAGCCTCATTTAAGGATTCTAACCCAATAAGAACGGTTAAGCAGCCGCTTCTGGCGGCATATTTTAGTACCTCTTCATTATCAGCAAAATCTATAGTTGTCTGAGTCCACCAACGCCGCTTTATCTTTTGCTCTATCATCCCCCTAAACAGTCTGATTGCTCTCTCCTCAACCCCTTTCCCGTAGCCCAGTAAGTTATCATCCACAAAGAAGACTAACTTTCCCTCGGGGAGGGTTTTCAATTCATCCAGGACCTCCTCCACCGGCCGTTGGCGGTACTCACCCCCGTTAAAGGCGGTCACTGAGCAGAAATCGCAGTTCATGGGGCAGCCGCGTGAGGTCTGAATGGTTGCTACCTTGTAATCTTTACTAAATAAATCCCGCCGCGGCTGCTTTAAGCCCACCAGGGAGGGCCGGCCCCCCTGATATATATTCTTTAACTTGCCCTTCTCAAAATCCGAGAGCACATTTCCCCAAACTGATTCCGCTTCCCCAATTACTAGACTATCCGCATATTCCCGGGTTTCTTCCGGCAGCATAGAGGAATGAATACCCCCCATGACCACAGGAATATTTTGCTTTCTATAAACCGCAGCGATTTCGTAGGCGCGGTTGATGGAGGCGGTAGTGGCGGTAATTCCCACCAAATCAGCGCCCTTAAAGGCAAAACGCTCAAAGTTTTCATCCAGCAATTCCACCTCCCAGGCATTCGAGGTATAGGCAGCCAGATAGCCCAGGCCAAGTGGAGGGGACGAAATGGTCTTAACTTTCTCAAACCCCGGCCGTCCTGTTCTACGGGGGTTTATCAATAATAACCTGGGCTTGCTGGTCATGACGGCTAACCTCTTTTCCTCAAGGGCAGTAAGGCAAAAACCTCTTTTTTATACTCCAGGTACTCATCCCCGAATTTTTCAATCAGGGCCTGTTCTTCCAGATAAACCCGCAGCAGGATAAAGGGGAAAAAGACTGCCAATACTCCCAAAAAGGAATAGTAGGAGTTGGAAACCAGGGTAAAACCGGCCAGCTCAATGAGCACGCATAAGGCCAGGGGATGGCGTAGATAGCGATACGGCCCTTCTTTGATTAACTGGTGGTCTTTTTTGATTTCTATCTCCGGGCTTATGTTTTCCCCCAAAACCTCAATCGCCCGCGCCCGCAGAGGGATTACCGCCAGATACATGGCTACACCCAACCCACTAAGAGATAGATTAATCTCTCCCCTACTCCGCAATAAAAGGTATTCCAGAATAGCAAATAAGAAAATGGATAAATAAAGAAACAAA
Source organism: bacterium (assembly GCA_003230635.1). The sequence goes on from QIFF01000353.1 coordinate 2,480, forward strand.
AGGATAGTATAAGTTGCTGGATTATAGACTACCCCTTTGCTGCCTACTTGACGTTGGTAAGACTTACTTAACCTGCGAAAGCGATAAACGCTGCCAGCAATTACAAACACTAGGTAAAAGGTTGAGAATGCCATGGGGTTTATTGCTTTTTTGTTTCTAGGGCAGCTTGAAAAATGGCCTTTTCTTCCAATATCTGCGTTATGCTCAAAATTTAATCCTCGGAATATCAAACATATGCCTGTGGTTAAATTTTTCG
>QIFF01000240.1 GCA_003230635.1 bacterium
AGCCAAATCAGTAGCCGGGTCAAAAGAGGCGGGCGCCCTGCCCCGGAAATAAATTCCTCTTTTGGTTCTACTGTCTTTAACTTAGCTTTTGGCTCCAGGGAATTGGTGCGCACTACCAGAAGGTCGGACGGCAACCCCTCCAGCAAAGAGCTGTCAGGGGTGGCATTGTCCTTGTAATATTCCTGCTTGACCGTCAAGACCACACTGCTCCAGCCCCAGTGCGGCAGGTGGCGGATGAAATTTACCATACGCATAACCCAGCCCGCCCCGCAGGGAGGAAAATAGTAAGAAATGAACATCACCTTGGGCAAGGGAATTAACCTCCCGGCCAATTGATTAGTCTCCAGGCGGCCCGCAGCAGGCTGGGCCAGTGGCCGAGCATATTGGTATAGGCGGCATTAGCCAGGGGGCAATAACAATCCCTCTGATAAATCTGCCGCTGCAATTCGCGGGCTGTTTTGCTGCCAAGCAGTCGTTTAAGGTCATAGTCATAGTCTCTTAGATTCCCCATGCTTTCCGCCTTAATACAGCAGGGCCAGACGTCACCGTCAGGGGCAATCTGCACCGAGGCCAGGCCGGCATAACAGGGCAAAACCCGTCTTTGCTCCTGGAGGACTTTTTTCACCATCTGGTAATACTCCAGGCGCAGGGCCTGGGTCAAGCGGCTGATACCCTTGAAGCGGCGTGACCTTATCTGCTGCATTAAGAAGTCAATCGCCCGTACATAGTCGGCAGGAGCAGGAGCAATTGCCTCCCCCACTGTCCCCAGCTCTACCCGCTGCTCGGCGATTTCAGTAACATAGGAATCCGGCTCCAGTTTCATCAGCTCAGTGTAGATTCCTTCAAAATTATTAACATTGTAGCGGGAAATTACCGTATGAATCCCCAGGGTCAGATTGGGCAGCTTTAACTGGCGCAGGGCCTGATAGGTGTCCAGGGCTTTTTGGTAATTACCCTTCACCCCTCTGATTTCGTCGTGCTTTTCCCCGATTTCATCCAGGGAGAGGTTTATGATAAAGCTGGTCTGCGGGCAGCGCTCAGCCAGGCGTTCCACTGTCAACGGAATGAGGTCAGTCAGCAGCCCGTTGGTGGGGATATTGACAATCTTGGGGCAGCTGTAGCGGTAAAGAAGTTCTGCTATTTCTACGATGTCGCGCCGCAAAAAAGGCTCTCCCCCGCTGAAGGTCACCCAATAGGGTGCCTGGCCCCAGGATTGAAAAATCTTTTCGTACTCGGCTATGCTCAACTCCTGGCTGGTTTTCTCATAAACCCGGCAGGTCAGGCAGCGGGAATTACAGCGGTAAGTGAGGCTGATGGTATAGTTAAAGGGCAAAAAACAGGTCCGGAACAACTTGGGACTGACCTGGGCAAGCAAGATTTTGGGCAATAACTCAATCATTGGGATTTATCCAAAGATTAGGAGCAAGTCCCTTAACTTCCTCTCCCCTTGGGGGAGAGGATTGAGGTGAGGGGGGACTTGCTTCATTTTCCCCTCACCCTGGCCCTCTCCCCAGAGGGGAGAGGGAACACTTTCATCTTGACAACTTCTTGGTGCTGCGGGCGATTTCCCACTGCACGGGGTTGCGCTTGGCAAAATGAAAGTCATAACCACCCAACAGGCGCGCCCAGGCTTCCAGGCCAATCACTCCCAGCGCCCAAAGGCTGCGTCTGGCATAGCCAAGCAGGCAATAGCTCAGCCAGCGGTAGCGCTTGCGCAGAAAAAGTCTCCGCAGGCGGCACAACTTGAGCACCATAACCTCCCCCAGTACCCGCCAGATCAGGCCCGTTCCCAAGGTAGAGGTGGCGTAACCCTGGCTGTGCTTAAGGTGCAGGTGCCCGTTGGCGATCCGCCGCCGCTGTTTGAGGAAATCAGCCACTGTCTGCGGCCCCTTGTTAAAAACCAGGGCCTGGGGCACATAGACCAGCTTTAGCCCCTGCCGACTGATTAAGGCTTCCATACTGGCTTCATCCACCGCGGTATCGGTGGGGATTTGGGGTATAATATTGCGGAAAGCCACCATCTCCCCCAGCTTGGGCTGGTGCCGGGCCAGCCGGTGGTGCAGCCGCCAGAGAAAATGGGCGGCATAGCCGATAAAATGGTGGGGATCGTTTAAGGGAATCGGGTGCGCCCCGGCCATCCCCACTTGAGGCTCTAAAAAAGGGGCCAGCAATTTCTGGCAGGTATCCCTTAAAGGCAGGGTGTCGGCACTCTCCAAAATCAGGATTTCGCCCTGCGCCTGCTCAAGAAAGGTGTTGACCGCCGAGGCTTTGCCCTGGCGCTGGGCTTGCTCAATCAGCTTGATTTTGGAATTTCTTTCCGAGTGAGCCTTTACAATGGACACTGTGCGGTCAGTGCAGCCGCTGGCCACCACAATGATTTCCTCAATGCGGATAGTCTCTTGCACCTGCCGGCTCAAGGCCTCCAGCAAGACCCCGATATTGGACTCCTCATTATAAGCCATAATCCCGATACTAACCAGCATGCTCATCTCCAATGTAGCGGCTACCCTAAAAAGCGGGCGGGCGCAAGACCCGCTCCTACCAGCCTCCTCTCCAATAGTATCAGCTAAAAAGAAATTTGGAAAGCCCTCTTTATAAAAGGGGGGTGACAATTGACAGATAATCCAACATCTATTATTATAAGGGTGCCTTGAAAAATGAGAATTTTCGTTCAAGATCAAGGCATGCGAAAAATTTAACCGCAGGCATATGTTTGATATTCCGAGGATTAAAGAAAAGGCCAATTTTCAAGGTGCCCTTAAGCTATGCGAATCATTGCCGGGAGTGTTAGAGGACGCAAGCTGAAATCGCCGCGCGGGAACAATATTCGTCCCACTTCAGATAAGGTGCGGGAGGCCCTTTTCAATATTCTGGGCACGGCTGTCGGGGGTGCTGATTTTCTGGATTTATTCGCCGGCAGCGGCGCTGTGGGGCTGGAGGCGCTCAGCCGTGGAGCCAGGGTAACCATGGTGGAAAAAAGCCCTGTTGCACTGGCTTTGTTGAAAGCGAATCTGACAAACTGCGGGTTTGAGAATAATTTCCAATTAGTGACTGGGGACGCCCTGCACTTTGTGCAGCGGCTGGCCAAATCCCCTCCTGTTCCCACCTACGACTTTATCTTTGCCGACCCTCCTTATGCCTCAGCCCTTGCCGACAGCCTGCTTTCGGAGTTGGCCTCCAACAGTTTGAGTCCCGATGGCTGGCTAATTATAGAACACCGCACCCGCCAGCGGCCAAATTGCTCAGACACAACATGGGAGAAAAAACGAGAGGCTGTTTATGGGAGAACGGCTTTGTCGTTTTATCGGGCAAAAATATAGCTATCAGCGGGAGTGGAGAAACCCACTGTCATTGCGAGCGATAGCGAAGCAATCCCTGCTTTCGCAGGGACAAGCCTCATGTTGATAGATTGCTTAGTCGGCTGCGCCTCCTCGCAATGACAAAGAAGGTGGGCATAGCCCACCCTACTTCTTCATCAAAGAACTCAGTCTTTTTTTGTCTGCCAGGGAGGAGGTTTTGCCACGCTTTTGGAACAGGTTGTGCCAGGTAAAAACAATCGGGCTGGCAATAAAAATGGAGGAATAGGTCCCTACCAGCACCCCAATGGTGAGGGCGAAGGCAAAGTCATGGATTACCTCTCCCCCCAAGAAGAGGAGGGTGGCGGTAACCATCAGGGTAGTCAAAGAGGTGAGAATGGTGCGGCTCAGGGTTTGATTAATGCTGGTGTTCAAAACCTGGACATAGCTTTCCTTGCGCATCAGACGCAGGTTTTCGCGGAAGCGGTCAAAAACCACGATTGTATCGTTAATGGAATATCCGGCAATAGTCAACAAGGCCGCTACCACGGATAAGGTAATTTCCTTGTCGGTAATTGAGAAGATGCCCAAGGTGATGATAATGTCATGCATAATGGCAATTACCGCAGCCACGGCGAATTTCAATTCAAAGCGCCAGGCGACGTAAAGCAACATTCCCAGCATGGCATAGGCAATTGCCAGCAGGCCCTTTTGCCGCAGCTCCTTGCCCACTTTGGGGCCTACCATTTCCACCCGCCGTACATCCAGCTTATTATCCTTAAAACTGGTACGGAAGGTTTCGGCAATTTTCTCGCCCAAACCCTTGAGGCTGGAACTGGACTTCTCAACCCGGATCAGGACTTCCCCCTGACCCTTCTCCCCCAATTCCTGGATTAAATAATCCCCTAGCTGCAAGCCATCCAGGGTTTGGCGCATCTGTTTCAGGGATACAGGCTTTTCAAACCTTAACTGCACCAGGGTGCCGCCGGTAAAGTCAATCCCATAGTTGGGGCCGCCCTTGACAACCAGGGAAGTAATCCCGGCCGCAATCAGCAAAGCTGAAATCGCCAGGGCTATGTAACGGTGCCGGATGAAATCAAAATGGGGCAGTTTGCTGATAAATTTCATGTTTTCTCCAAATACTGTTTGGATATGTAGGGGCGGGGCTTGTCCCCGCCCGAAAGAGCGGGAGGGCACAAGGCCCTCCCCTACATTTTTACCCCCCAAGAAAGAGGCTGATTGCTCCCCTAATTAAAGGGAAAAGAAAAAAATCCAGGGCATTGCTGAAAACCAGCAACAAAAGGATTAAAAAACCATAGGGTTCCAGACGGGCAAAGCTGCTTGCCTGCTGGGAGGGCAGCAAGCCGGTCAAAATACGCCCCCCGTCCAGCGGGGGAACCGGAATAAGATTAAAAATCGCCAGGGCCACATTGATACTGACACTAATCTGGGCCATCAAAAAGAGGGGGAAAATTACCTTGACCCCCAGGCCGGTTGGTTGAAGAAAGCCTTTCAGCAGATGAAAGGCTGCGGTGCTGCCGACAGCCAGAACCAGGTTGGCGCCAGGGCCGGCCAAAGCCACCCACATCATGTCCTGGCGGGGACGCTGGAAGTTATGATAATTAACCGGTACCGGCTTGGCCCAGCCAATCAAACGGGTCATGACAAAGACCAGGGTGCCCACCACGTCCAGGTGCTTTAAGGGGTTTAAGGTCAAGCGCCCTGCCAAACGGGCAGTGGGGTCCCCCAATTTGTCGGCTACCCAGCCGTGGCAAAACTCGTGAAAGGTAATCGCCAGCAAAATCGGCGGGATCATGATCACCACCTGTTGGGCGTCAGATAGAAAGTTCATCCCTGTACCTGCGGTGTCTTGACAAACTGGGTTACCAGGTCGCCGATCTCATCTGTACCCATGCCGCTTTTGGTGGAAAGATCCTTAATCTTACCACAGGTCAGGGCGGAAATAATTGCCTGCTCCACCCTCTCAGCGGCCTCTTTTTCCCCCAGGTGATCCAGCATCATCTGGGCTGCGCCAATCGCCGCCAGGGGATTAATCACGTTCTTGTCCTTA
>QIFF01000345.1 GCA_003230635.1 bacterium
GAGTTCACCCGCTTTGTACAGGAAGAACTAACCAAGTTGAGTGAGAAGGGGAAAAACCAGTGAGAATTCAGATCGGGGTAATGGGTTCGGCCGGAGGCAAAATAGATGAGAAGGTCAGGGAGAAGGTCTATGCGTTGGGGCAGGAGATTGCCTACCGTGACTGCGCTTTGATTACCGGGGGCTGTCCCGGGCTGCCCTATGCCGCCACCAAGGGGGCCAGAAACTGCGGGGGGGTAACCATTGGCATTTCCCCCGGGCTTAACCTGGAAGAACACGTCAAGACCTACGGCTCTCCTACCGAGCATATCGACGTGCTGATTTATACCGGCAGCGGCCTGATGGGACGGGAGGTAACCACCATCCGCTCCTGCGATATTGTAATTATTGTGGGCGGGCGCTCAGGCACCCTAGGCGAATTCTCTATTGCTTACGACGAGGGCAAGCTGATCGGGGTGCTTAAGGACAGCGGCGGCATTACTGAAATCATCGCTGATATTGTAGAAAACGTGAAAAAACCCACCGGCTCCAAGGTGATTTACAACAGCAACCCCAGGGAGTTGGTGGAAAAATTACTCCAGACCTACCGCGAGGAATATTATTAGTAGTAGTAGTAGGTTGGGTTGAGGAACGAAACCCAACAAATACTCAGCGTTGTCCGGTTAGGTTCTTACACACAGCAAAAAGACCGATTTTGCCTGGGTAGGGGGCTGTTGCTTAACTGTAGGAGCGCCTTCCAGGCGCGAACTAGATAGAACCAAATGGTTCCATCTGTGATTATCGCGGCAAGATGCCGCTCCTACAAACCCAAAACGTCAAAAACTACCCCTATGCAAATACCTAACCGGACACTACTGATCAGCATAGGAGGTTAAAATGTCTGACTTTGAAGATACTATTAAAAACCTCTTGAATACACCACCGAAAACAAAAAAGGAGTCTTCTGTGGATGAAACAGAATTGATTAAATTAAAAATCCTTTACTTTCTAAACGAAGGCAGAAAAACAGGCAAAGTTAGAGGATGTAATCTATTTGTACTTGCCGATACTCTTAACATTGATAGAAACGAGTTTTTTAATTTATATGTTCAAGACTTGGAATCCCTTGGTTTAATTAAATCAACATTTATTCCTGATGGTGCCAAAATAACCCCTAACGGTATTGCCGTAATTGATAAAAACGACCCATTTGTAAATCAAGCAAAAACTGACATTAAACACATTTCAATTGGCGGAGATGTTATTCAAAGCAATGTTACCTTGGGAAATGGTAACTCACCCCAAGTTAATATTACCTTTGGTTTTATAGCTAAGCTTGAAAAAGCCATCAATGAATCGCCCGAGCTTTCTCCTGGTGAGAAAAAGTCATTCATAAAAAATATTAAAGAGTCCCTGTCCTCTCCCAAGTTGTGGTTAATTTTAGGCAGTGTTTTGGCGGGCTACACGAGCCCCAGTCAATAACTATTTTGTAATTTGAAACTTTAATCTTTCCCCTACTTTTTTAACTTCTGGGTCAGTACTTTGTAGTGCTAATAAAATCGTAATTTGATAAAGATTTGTTTGTATAAGCTCAAGCATTCCCATCAAATCTTTCTTTAACTGGGTTTTTTCTTCTTTCTTCATCTTGGGTTTCTCCTTCAGACGTTACGACAAACCGCTGGGTTTGCGAAGTATATAATTGCGACTGACAAATACTGAGCTTTTACGTTGGGTTTCATTTCATTCAACCCAACCTACACTACCTACCGCGAGGAATATTATTAGTGGCGCAAGGAAGTTCCCAACCGATCAGCGCTTGGCCCGAGGATGAGCGCCCGCGCGAGCGCCTGCTTAAATACGGGGCGGCCAGTCTGAGCGACGCCGAACTGCTGGCAATCTTTCTGCGGGTGGGGGTGCAGGGAAAAAATGCCCGTCAGCTCGCCAGTGAGTTGCTCCAGCAGTTGGGCGGCCTGCGCGGCCTGTATGCCGCCAGCGAGGAGGAACTGCGCCAGATTAAGGGGCTGGGGACTGCCAAAATCGCCCAGGTCAAGGCGGTGATTGAACTGGGCAAAAGGTATCTCCAGGAGCAGCTTCCCCAGGGGGACTTGCTCAATTCTCCGGCGGCCTTGCTGGATTTTCTGGCCCAGGACATGTGCCACCTGGATTATGAGGTCTTTAAGCTGGTTTTATTGGACAACCGGCACAAGCTGCTCAAGGTCTGCGAGCTTTTTCGCGGTGGGCTGAACAGCGCCGCCATTTATCCGGAAGAAGTAGTCAAACTTGCCCTCAAGCAGCGGGCCAGCGCCCTAATCTTCGCCCACAACCACATCAGCGGCGACAGCCAACCCAGTGACAGCGACCGCCAAATCACCCGCCAACTGGTATGCGCCTGTCAGTTGATGGGAATTCGTGTGCTAGACCATTTCATTATCGGTAACGACCACTTCAGCTTCGCCCAGCAGGGTTTGATTAAAGAATACAGCCGGGAAGGAAAAGACTGGCTCAACCAGCAGGCTGCTTCCTAGCCAACAGCGTGCGCGATACCTTTCGGCCCCTGCTCATGCAACCGCTTCACCTGTCGCTGCGACAGCCCCAACTTTTCTGCCGCCTCTCTCACCGTGTACCTACCTACCAAACTCAATACCTGTAACCTGTTTACGGGCACCTTGAAAAATGGCCTTTTCGCCCAATATCTGCGTTATGCTCAAAATTTAATCCTCGGAATATCAAACATATGCCTGCGGTTAAATATGCCTGCGGTTAAATTAAGTGCCTTGATCTTGAACGAAAATTCTAATTTTTCAAGACACCCTTACTTCTTTACTGCTCAATTTAAATATCTCCATGCCACATGGTGACATTTTCACTCGGCAGTTTCAAGGTGACATTTTCATTAGGCTACCACAATCCCTAAAGAAAGACTTGACAACCTTAACCCTTTATGCCAAGATTATTATATAAATATGAACCTATAATTAGAGGGGTGACGATTATGCACGAGCCTGAAGACAAAAAAGATGACTTGGGGAGTAAGCTGGAAGGCCTCTGGGATAAGGTTAGCAAGGGTGTTGAAGAGGGCCTTAAAGTAGGCAAAGAAGAAATCGTCCGCACCGCCAAAATTGGGAAAATCCGCCTGGATGTTGCCTCTTTGAAAAGCAACAAAAATGAAAAAATCAAGCTCCTGGGAGGGCGGACTTATGGCCTCTTACAAAGTGGAGAGGTAAAAATTGCCCAGCTTGACGACCTGTTGGAAGAAATTAAGGGAATAGATGCACAAATAGACAGCAAGGAAGAAGAAATCCAGGCCATCATGACGGA
>QIFF01000313.1 GCA_003230635.1 bacterium
TATTGCATGTATTGTCACCCCCTTAGGAACCAAAAATCTCGTTAAAATCAGCCCCGGTAGATGTAAGCACAAAGTTCAGTTCGATGAACTCGGCGGTCTTGGTGGGCTTGACAAAAATCCGGGCTATCATTTCATTGCGGTCAATCACCGCCGGGGTATTGGTGTCCTCATTGCACTGAACCCGGTAGTCATACAAACCGCCCTTGTCCTTGATGTCCTGCAGGAAGGGATTAATCAGCCGGATGAGCGCCCGCCAGGTCTGGGGATTGTTGGGTTCAAAAACCACGAAGCGGGAAGACTCTGCTACCGCCTCTTCGATATACATCATTAGGCGGCGCACGTTGATTCTATCCACCGCCGAGGGTTGGCTTTGCAAGGTACGCTGCCCCCAGATGTTTATACCGGAATCGGGGAAAGAGGCAATGACATTAATCCCTTCCGGATAAAGCACATCCCGTTCGCCCCTGGAAGTGTTGTACTCCAGCGCCAGCACATTGAAAATGTGCCCCCGGTCTATACCCGCCGGGGCATACCAAACAAAAGTCTTTCGGTCTGATCTGGCATAACAGCCGGCCACCGCTCCGCCGGGCGGTATCAGCTTCTTTTTGCCGGTAACCGGGTCGCTGATTTCCAACCAGGGGTAGTACAAGGCGGCGTATGAGGAGTTAAAGGCCGCATGGGTATATCCTCCCTGGCCTTTGCGAAAGTCCACTACCTCTGTCGGTTCCAACCCCAACGGTGAGTCGGCAATAAACATCAAATCCTGGCGGCCTTCACAATAAGTAATTCCAGCCTGGATTACGGTAGCGGTACTCACCCCAGGCACTAAAAGCAGGTTCAGGGCGTCAATCTCATCAAAGGAATATATTCCCAGGTGCTGGGATGAGTCACCGATATAGTCGTTATCATCCAAACCGGTCAGGCCGTCATCCCCGGCGGTTAAAGAATTGCTGCCCGCAGCGGGCCTGTCATCGGGAGGAGTGGTGGCACTATCCAGGTCACTCACAGTGACGTATTCCGACTTTTCATTAATGGCTAGCTCCACGAAGTTGTTCTTGCTGTCGTCCATTGAGAGGTTTTTAAAGCTCTCCTTAACATTGCCCTGGTACTTGACGACCAGGTTAAACTCGTTGGCCGGGTCGTTGTCCCCGTCCTGAATTTCCACCGAAAGATCATCGCCCCAGGTACCTTCATTGACAGCGCTTATTTTCAGGGTATCTAAAGGAGTGCCTGCCCGATCCTGCAGGGTAACGCTGGATTTGACGGCAGTGAGGGTGGTCTTGTCGGTAATATCGCTGTAGTGGGCAATGCGATTTACATACAACACCTGCCCCCCGTTATCAAAGAAGGCGCGGGCGGCATAGGCCAGGTAGCTGTTGTTGATATACGAGCCGAACTTATTGACAAACTGCTCCCAGGAGGCAACCAGTGTCGATTTATTAATCGGTCCCTTTTCAGCCACTCCCACCATGGCGGCAATAGAGGTGGAGATTTGCTTGACGTAAAAGCTGTAATCGGTTTCCTTGGTATAGATGCCTGGGGATAGGTAGCTCATGATTCAGTCCTCCTGGTTTTCTTGGCTTTTTTATCCATTTCTTGTATACTGGTTTTAGCGGAAGATGTTTCTTGAGCATCCCTAACAGAAATCCAGCCCCTGACCCGAGCTTTTTCAATCTCCCGCGATAAGTCCTTACCTTTAATAGTTGCTTTGTCCCGTGAACCCAGGTGGATGGATTTGTTACTATCCGCCAGGTGCAGGGTCAGGGGTTGAAAAAGTAAATTCTTTATCTCCAGCATGTTCATCCCTCCTTTTCAAAGGCCGAGATAAGAGGCACGAGATAGGAGATACGCAACTTCTTGTTTTTTCGTATCTCGTATCACGTATCTCGTACCTCGATGGTTACAAGTTCAATCAGTTTCCCCTGAACTAAGCTGTCGTCATACACCAGCACATCCTCGATGCGGTACTTGCCGGCCGATTGCCTCAAATTTGACAGGTTAGGCCGGAACAGGCCGCCCATAGGGGTTAGTTCAACCAAGTTGACCTTGTCATCTTCGTTTATAGCCAACTCCAGGTTGTTCATAAAGAACCTGATGATTTTTTCCTGCAAATCCAGCAGCTCCGGCTCGGTTCCGGTGGTAAGGATAAAATCAAAATCAAAGTGATAAAAATGAGGGTAGTTGCGCTCCTCGTAAGTCAAAGCATCGGTGTCTTTTTTAAATTCCTTGGCATTGGTGCGACGCTCCTTGTTTTCCGTTAGCTCCGGCCCCTGGATGACAAGGCTGGGGATATCGGTGGTCTCGAAGAGGTCGTTTTTATTAATCAGCACCGCCTGAGGGGTAATCTCAGCCTGGAGCTTTCGGATAAAGCTCTCAATTACTTCCCTAATGGAATACACTTCTTACCGCCTCTTCATAGTTTTTTAGCACCCGCTTCCGGTATTTCTTCATCACCGGGTGCATAAAGGGGCGGGGAGGAATAATAATTACTCCGCCGTTAGGGTGGTTAATGGTAGCCCCCAGTTCCATAATGGCTCCGATGTTCACTATCTCATCCCCTGACTTGTTTCTGGTTCCCCGCAACAGTCCAATAAAGGCTTTATCCCCCATAATCTTTTGCGTGATGGCATTTAACAGAAAGCCGGTGTCTATGAGTGCCTTTGATGACCCCTTCTTTTTGATAGTGGATTCGGCCAGCTTGACGAAAGCCTGACCGCC
>QIFF01000185.1 GCA_003230635.1 bacterium
CCCCGCTGAAAGTAGCGCTATAGATTAAGACCACCCCCTCAGCGGTAACAAGAATAATGAGCAGCAAAAGCAACCAATCAAAATTGGCAATTAGGCGGCGATCAATCATTGCGCTTCTATTTAAATGTTTGGGCGGCAAGGATAAGCTTTAGGCGGGCGAACAAGGAACTATCTAGTGGAGGACGTAGTTATAGTAATCCTCTAATAATACCAGTCGCCATTGCGAGCAACTGAAATGAAGGAAGGGAAAACATCCCCTCATGTCGTTGCGAGCGAAGCGAAGCAATCTCATTCCAACAGATTGCTTCGTCGCTTTACTCCTCGCAATGACAAATAAAGCTAAGACTTCCTAGAATTACTAAACATCTGCCACTAGTAGCGGTCGCCAGCCCTAGGCTTAAGCACTCACCACAAGTGTGCTGCCTATTTAAAAACTGTATTTAATCCCCACAATGTCGACGGAAAAGCAACATTGATTCTGGGTTATACGCTCAAAAAAGTTCTTTTATAATTTACTATAACAGATTTTAGGAAAAACTGCAAAAAATAAAGTGCAGGGGAAAAATCCCATACTCCCCGCTCTCTTCCAAACAAGCACTACTTTTTGCTTGACTTGGAGCGCTTCCATTTGTTAAAATGCCAGAATAACTTGAAGCACTTTGGAGCATAATTATGGAGTTTAAGGTTCAACGCAGTGAGTTTTTAAAAAGCCTGCAGCGGTGTCAAGGGATTGTCCCGGTTAAAGGGGCAATGTCTATTCTCTCCTACCTCCTGCTTCAGACCGTGCCCGGGGGGGTTGAGCTGGGGGCCACGGACTTGGAAATCAGCATCCGCAGCTTCAGCGAAGCTCAGGTACTGGCCGAGGGACAGGTTACTTTGCTGGCGCGCAAGGCCTTTGAAATTGTCCGCGAATTGCCCGAGGCAGAAATCCATCTGATCCAGCAGCCCAACAATACCCTTAAATTAGTTTGCGGCAAAGCTGACTTTATCGTCGGCACCCTGCCCGCGGAAGACTTTCCCTCCTTTCCCAGCTATAAAGAAGAAGAACTGGGGGCAATGGAAAACTCCCTCCTGGCTGAGGGGATTCGCAAAACTATCTTTGCCGTGCCCGCCGGAGAGGCCCGTTATAGTATGAACGGCGCCCTGCTGGAAATAGAGAATGGCCGGCTGACTATGGTAGGTACTGACGGTCATCGCCTGGCCTGTTTCAGTAAAAAAATACCCTCCGGGGAGTCATTAGCCGGGGCAAAAGTGATTTTGCCAAAAAAGCTGCTCTTGGAGCTGCGCAAGCTTCTGGAAACGGAAACAGGCTCCCTGCGCCTGGTCTTCCAGGAGAAACACGCTATCTTTAAAACCGAGGAGGCGGTTCTCACCGGCCGCTTGATTGAGGGCAATTTCCCCGACCACAAACGGGTCATTCCCAGCCAAACCCCTGACTCACGGCAAGTCCAGGTGAATAAAGAGGCCTTTATTCATGCCTTGCGCAGGGTTTCTCTCCTCTCTGACGAAAGGAGCCGCGGGGTCAAAACCCGGTTCAGTTGGGGGCAGATGCTCTTGAATTCCCAAGACTCGGAATGGGGCGACGCCCATGAAATTATTGAGGCGGAATACAAGGGAGAGGAAATTACCCTGGGGTTTAATGCTACCTATTTACTGGAAATCCTGGGGGTAATCGATGAGGAAAAAATCACTCTGGGAATTAACGAAGTACTGGGCCCCTGTCTGGTAACGCCGGTGGATAATCCAGATTACTTATGCGTAATCATGCCCCTGCGACTGGATTGAACTTGAGTAGCGGGATGTTTGTTATTGGTCTTTCGGCTTGTCCTCAAGCCGAAAGCTTTAAGGGCAATGTATCCCTTGCTGGTTTCAGCCTGGGGACAGGCCGAAACATCAAATGGTATTAGGGCAAAACTCTGAGCTGGCATGGCTACAGAGTTTTTTCTTTATATGGGTTCCTTGAAAAATTAGAATTTTCGTTCAAGATCAAGGCATGCGAAAAATTTAACCGCAGGCATATGTTTGATATTCCGAGGATTAAATTTTGAATTTTGAGCATAACGCAGATATTGGGCGAAAAGGCCATTTTTCAGGGTGCCCATAGGGCTATAAAACCATGTGGCAGACCCTCAAAGAAGACATCCAGATTATTTTTGAGCGGGACCCCGCCTCGCGCACTGTAGCCGAAATTCTCCTCTGTTACCCCGGATTCCACGCCCTGCTCATACACCGCGTAACTCACTCCTTATGGAAGCACAAGTTTCACCTTCTGGCCCGTTTCATCTCCCACCTCAACCGCCTGCTTACCGGGATAGAAATCCACCCCGGAGCCATAATCGGCCGCCGATTTTTTATTGACCACGGGATGGGAGTGGTGATTGGGGAAACCGCTGAAGTCGGTGACGGCGTAACCCTATATCACGGGGTAACCCTGGGCGGCACCACCTGGGAAAAAGGCAAGCGCCACCCAACCATCGGCGACAACGTAATCATCGGGGCGGGCGCCAAAGTCCTGGGGGCGATTAGCGTAGGGGCGGATAGCACTATCGGCTCAGGCTCGGTGGTGGTTAAGGATGTCCCCCCCAACTCCAGTGTAGTAGGCGTTCCCGGACGGGTAGTGATTAAAGACGGCAGACGGGTTGATGCCCTGCGCGGGGTGGATACCAGCCAACTGCCCGACCCGGTGGCCCAGGCCATCAAGTGCATCCTGGATCGTATGCACGAAATGGAAAGAGACTTACAAAAAATCAAAGCTACTCCAGACCAGGCGGAAGAGACAGTCAAAGAGGGAGAAGAGGACGCCCAAGAAATGTGCCAGGTATTGCAGCAGTTCATTGACGGAGCGGGGATTTAGCGGCCAGCAGCCGTAGGCGTTGTATCGGGAAATTGTAATCCCGATACAACAAATCTGGAAAAGCTAAAAACCAAGCTGCCGATAGAAACGACCGGCGTCTGCCTTCTGAGCGAGGTGGTGGAGATGTTGCTTTAATGGGGACAGCAAAAATGGGCGCTGGCCCTATTAATAGGCTAATTAAATTAGGAATTATGGAGGCGGATTAATGACCAAAAGATGTTTCGTGATAATGCCTTTTTCAAAAACAACAGAGGAACACACTGAAGAATATTGGACTGAATTTTTTAATCAGTTTATTAGACCCACAGTTGAAAATATTGGCTATGAATGTGTTCGGTCTGCAGCTAGACCTAAAAACATTATAAAAGGAATCCTTGAGGAACTTGTTAACGCCGATATTGTTCTAGCTGTCTTAACAGATTTTAACCCCAATGTTTGGTATGAACTCGGGACAAGACACGCCATTCGAAGTGGAACAATTATGATTATAGAAGAAGGCCAACGTATTCCATTTGATATAAATCAGTATGGTTTAATAACCTATACAGACAGGATTGCCAAGAGGTCCGAATTTGAAAAACATCTCAAATTCTTTATTGAAGATATTGAAAAATATTTTGAATTTGATAGTCCAGCACAAGATTTTTTCAGTAAGCGTCTATCAAGACCTTGTTGGATAGCATCAACGGTTAGGGATTCACCTCTAAATCTTTTCGATAACGCACTTGATAATATAAGAAGTAGATTATTCATAATTGGTCAGAATTTATTTTCACTTACTCAGGACAGATACGGATTCAAGAATAAGTTATTTACACTTTTGAGTACTAAGAGTGTACGAGTTGATGTACTAATATGTGAAGACATTGATTATATTGTGAAAGCTACAGCTGATTTTACCGCTCCCGAATTCGGTGCCGATTTGAAACATTCCATTCGAACCTTTCAAAAATGGCATGACGAGGTCGCAAATAAGGACTGGCCCGGCTCATTCAATTTAAAATTGTCAAGAAAATTGGGGAATCTGTCCTTAACTTTTTTTGACCCTGATCATGATGAAGGTGCACTTCTTTTAACCCCGATCGTACAGCCTCATGCAATGGGGCGACCTTGCCTTTGGATTACTAAAAAGGAACATGAACATATATTCAATCATTATATCATGGTATATGAATCTATGCTTAGAGAAACGTGATAAAAGGTTAACCCTTTATTTGCACAATAATCCGGTGCGCAAGAAAATGGTCAAGGATGCGCTAAATTGGCCTCATTCCAGTGCGGCGTTTTATTA
This sequence comes from bacterium, assembly GCA_003230635.1. The sequence continues at coordinate 4,146 of QIFF01000185.1, forward strand.
TTTGGGGAAGGTTGAAGGACTTGAGGTAGATGTGTTGGATTTCATTGCATTCAACCCAACCTACAAGGGAGAAAACGATGTTTAATTACAAATACTGGCTCTTGGGGTTGTGTTTGTGCCTGGCAAGTTGTGCGGGCAAGCAGGTTCAGCAGACTAAGACTCTCATCAGGGTGCCGGCTCAATACGGCAGCATTCAGGAGGCGATTGATGCAGCGCAAGCCGGGGATACGGTTTTGGTGGCTCCAGGAGAGTATAATGAAACCTTGGTTCTCAAGCCCTGGGTGGCGGTGCGCAGCGAAGGCAGCGAGGAGGAGCATCTTAACCACAGCGCCGCCCGCCGCACTATTGTTGACGCCAAGGGGGAGTTGAAACCGGTGGTGGAGGGGGCCGACGGGGCGGTGGTTGACGGCTTTACCCTAACCGGTTTGGGTAAGGTGGATCACCATCAGCCGGGGCATCCGCACGGGGTGCAGAGCCGCGGCGTTTCCCCCATTATTATTAACAATATTATCCATCACATGGGCAGTACCGGCATCGGCAGCCATGTGCATGAGGGGAGGCC
>QIFF01000124.1 GCA_003230635.1 bacterium
TCAATAACCGGCCCAGGAAGTGTCTGGGTTTTAAAACTCCACTCGAAGCAGCTTCCTCTTTTGTTGCACTTCGAGCTTGAATGTAGGATTAGTTTCTTAACATGTCTTACAAAAAAGTTCAAAAAATCGCTTGCTTTCTACTGGTGGGTGGTTTATTGCTGGGTTGTAATAATCAGTCATCGGCCGACCTTGCTGGAGAAGGGGGGGGACTGCGGCAGACAATTCCGGTCAAGGTAAGGACAATAAGCAGTAGATCTCTGGAACGCCGCCTCGAGCTGATTGGGATTGTAAAACCCTGGGAAAAGACCACTCTGCGCACCGAAATCGGGGGAAAAATAAGCAAGGTTTCCTTTGCTAAGGGGGATGAGGTGAAGGCTGGACAGGTTTTGGCCCGCCTGGATGATGAGCAAATTCGCTGGCAGCTGCGGCAGGCCGAAGTGAAGTTGGAGTTGGCTCAGGCCGAACTGGCCAAAATGCAAGAGTTTACCCGCCCCCAGGAATTAGCCGCTTCAAAGGCTGCATTTGCCGGGGCCAAGGCCCAGTTGGAAGAAGCAAGATTGGACAAGGAACGGGTGAATCAGCTCTACCGGCAGGACATGATCTCCGGCGAAAGGAAGGATGCAGCCGGGACGCGCTATCAAGTAGCCCTTTCCAATTATCGGCAGGCCAAAGAAAAATTAGGTCTGGCTCAGGTCGGAGCACGCCAGGAGGATATCCAAATTGCCCGGCAGAGGGTGAAGGCCGCAGAGGTGGAGCGTAGTCTAATGCAAGTGCGCCTGAAAAAAACCTATTTAAAATCACCTTTAAGCGGCGAGGTCAGCGAAAAGCAGGTCAATTTGGGGGAAGTGATTAATGCCGCCACTCCCATTGCTACGATTATAGACAGCAGCCGGGTCAAGCTGCTTGTCCACATCCCGCAACAGGAGATTGCCTATTTCAAGCGGGGGGATGAGGTAGCCCTTACCCTGGACGCCTACCCCGGGCGCTCCTTCAGCGGGTTGATTCACCACCTGGGGTTGGAGGCGGATCAGGAAAGCCGGGCTTTCCCGGTTGAGGTGCGCATAGACAACTCACATCACTATCTGCGCCCAGGGATGGTCGCCCGGGCCAGCTTAGTCAAGGCCCGCTATTCCCAGGCCCTGGTTATTCCTTACGATGCGATTTTGGGGGCGGAAAACCAATTCTATGTCTTTGTGGTGGCAAACAAGATTGCCCATAAACGCCCGGTTAGTGTCAGCCTGCGCCAGGACGAGCTGGCCGTAATCAAGAGTGGTTTGACTGAAGGGGAGCAATTGGTGGTCGCCGGCCAGCAGAATTTGCAGCATGGGCGGCGGGTGCAAGTCATAGAATAGTTATTAACAATTTTTGGATTGAGAAATGAATATTTGCGTAATTGGTACTGGTTATGTGGGATTGGTTACCGGGACGGTCTTTGCCGACCTGGGCAATGAGGTAATCTGTATAGACAACGATGCCGATAAAATCCGCCGGCTGAGAGCCGGGGTGATGCCGATTTATGAGCCTGGTTTGGAGGAGATGGTACTTCGGAATGTAGAAGACAAGCGTCTTTCCTTCACTACCAGCATTAAAGAGGGGGTAGAAAAAGGGGAGTTGATTTTCATTGCGGTGGGTACCCCGCCCAAGGATGGCGGGGAGACTGACCTTAGCCAGGTGCAGGCGGCGGCGCTGGATATCGCTAAATACATTAATAAATATAAAATCATCATTAATAAGAGCACTGTTCCGGTGGGCACCGGCGACTTAGTCTATAACATTATTGCAAGCAATAAGCAATGCCAGGTAGATTTTGATGTAGTCTCCAATCCGGAGTTCATGAGGGCGGGTTCGGCCGTCAATGACACCCTCTACCCGGAGCGGATTATAATTGGCGCTCCCAACCACAAGGTAGCCATGAAGTTATTGGAACTATACGCCAGCCTGGAGCGCCCCATGCTGATCACCGATATTCCCAGTGCAGAGATGATTAAATACGCTTCCAATTCTTTTCTAGCTGCCAAAATCTCCTTTATCAATGCAATTGCCGACCTTTGTGAGAAAGCAGGCGCTGATGTAAGCCAGGTAATTAAAGGGATGGGTTACGACTCGCGGATTGGCCCGGACTTCTTGCAAGCCGGCCTGGGTTATGGGGGCTCCTGTTTCCCCAAGGATACCAAATCCTTGCTGCATACCGCCGGCAAGTATGGGGTTGACTTTTCCCTCTTGGCAGAAGTAATAACTATCAATAAGCAGCGCATTCCCCATTTTCTGGAAATCATTAAAGCCCAGCTAGGAGATTTAAAGGGCAAAACCCTTGCCCTTTTGGGGCTGGCTTTTAAGCCCAATACCGATGATCTGCGCGAGGCCAAATCCCTGGAACTGATTGAACTGCTTCTGGAGGAGGGAGCCAAGATTAAAGCCTATGACCCGGTGGCAATGGAAAACTGCAAAAGGATTTTTCCCCGGATCAGCTATTGCCGGAACCCATACCAGGCGGCGGAGGGGGCTGACGCCCTGTTGATTGTTACCGAATGGCGGGAATTTAAGCTGCTGGATATGGAGCGCATCAAACAGGTGATGAAATGCCCGATCATTTTTGACGGGCGCAACATTTACGACCCCAAGCAGGAACGCAGGTTGGGGGTTCGTTACTATAGTATTGGAAGATGATTTGTAGGGACGGGCGTCTCTGCCCGCCCTGATTTG
>QIFF01000025.1 GCA_003230635.1 bacterium
CTGATTGGTGAGATTGCGGTCAAGGGCAATCAGAAGATTGAGAGCGCTACCGTTCGCAGTTATATAAACACCCAAGTTGGGGATGTCTTTTCCCCCCGGCAAATCCGCCGCGACTTACAGGCGATTTACGACAGCGGCTTTTTTCGCGATGTTCAGGTGGATGCCCAGGATTTTGAGGGGAAATTAAGGCTTAGCTTTATTGTTCAGGAAAAACCCTCAATCAAGGAAATCCTGCTGGAGGGGAATGACGAGCTGAGTGAAGAGCAACTGCGTAAGGTGATTGATATTGAGGTCAACTCCATCCTGGACGAGATTGCCCTGGAGCAAAATGTCAAGCAGCTTAAAAAGCGCTATGCCGAGGACGGCTTTTATCTGGTCCAGGTTACTTATGAAATAGAGGAACTCTCTCCCCACTCGGTTTCCGTAACCTTCAAGATTGAGGAGGGGGAAGAGGTCGTGCTGGAGGAAATCCGCTTTGAGGGCAACCAGGATTTTAGCAATGACGAACTCCAGGACGTGATGGAAAGCACTGAGCACTGGTTTTTTTCCTGGCTGACCGGCTCCGGCTACCTGGAGGAGGACACACTGGGAACAGACCTGGACCGCCTGCTGGCCTTTTACTTTGACCAGGGCTACATCCAGGCCAAAATCGGCGACCCTGAGATTACCTTGAGTGAGGATAAAACCGAGTTAACCGTCCTCATCCCGGTTTCTGAGGGGGTACAGTTTACCATCAGCAAGATTGGCCTGCAGGGGAACAAGATTGTTGCAACCCCGGCAATTGAGGAAAAACTGGAGAGTGAGGTGGGAGAGATATTCAACCGCAGCAAGGTGCGCCGGGACGTGAATTCCATTTCCAACCTTTACGCCGAGCAGGGGTATCTCTTGACCGAGGTTTATCCCAACACCAAAGAAAATCCGGCGGATAAGACAGTAGAAATCACTTATAACGTCCAGGAGGGCAAGATTACCTATACCGGGTGGATTTCCATCAGCGGCAACGACAATACCAGGGATAAAGTGATTCGCCGTCAAATTCAGTTTGTAGAAGGAGAGGTGCTTACCAGCTCTGATTTGCGCCGCAGCCACGAGCGCATTAACAACCTGGGATTCTTTGATCAACTGGACTTGCAAACTAAAAAAACTCCCCGGGAAAACACCCTGGATATAGACCTAAAGGTCAAGGAGCGCCTGACAGGCTCTTTCAACATAGGAGCAGGCTGGAGTTCAGTCAACAAGGTGGTGGGAAACATTAGTATTTCCCAGGGAAACCTCTTTGGGCGAGGGCAAAAGCTGACATTATCAGGCAGTGTGGGCCAGGTAATTCAGAACTACGACCTGAGTTTTACCGAACCCTGGCTCTTTGACACCCCCCTCTCCGCCGGGGTTAATCTGTACCTGCGCACCCGCCGCCAGTTGACTTTCAGCCAATACCAGGTTAACCGCAAGGGCGCTGCCCTCCCCTTTAGTTACCCCCTGAGCGATTATCTGCGGGCCTATTTTACCTACCGTTATGAAGAGGTGGAAATACTTAACGTTCCAACCGAGAGCTCTACCTTTTTAAAGCGCCGTGAGGGAACCAGCACTACAAGCAGCGGCTACTTCGCCCTGATAAAGGATTCGCGCGATAGCTGGATACGCCCCACCCGCGGCGCACGCAATAAAATCTCTTATGAAATCGCCGGCAGTTTCATAGGGGGGGATAATTACTATCACCGCACCAACCTGGACTCGGGCTGGCACTTCCCTCTTTTCTGGAAGTTTGTTTTTTCCGCTCGCGGCCGCATAGGCTACCAAACCAGCTATGCCGGGCGTGAGCTGCCCGTGCAAGAATTGTTTACCGCCGGCGGGGCCCAGACTGTACGCGGTTTTCAATATGGCTCGCTGGGGCCTAAGGAAGACGGAGAGGTGGTTGGCGGGAATAAGCTGCTGGTGTTTAATGCCGAGTTGAACTTCCCCCTTGTTGACCCACTGGCCGGGCTTTTCTTCTTGGATATGGGAAACGCCTTTGCCGGGGGGCAGAATTATGAATTGAATAACCTGCGCAGCGGGGCTGGATTCGGGATTCGCTTTTATACCCCCATGGGACCCATCCGCCTGGATTGGGGCTATAAACTAGACCCCCAGGACACGGAATCAAAGTATGAATGGCACTTTGCCATGGGAACATATTTTTAGTATTCTACTGTGGTGTCAGGAGTTACCTCCTGACACCACCCAAATACTCAACGGAGGAAATAAAAATGCCTAAAACCAAGCTGATTGCCCTGATTAGCAGTTTGAGCGTGCTGTTAAGCATTGCTTGGGCCGGGGCGGAGGAACCCGCACCGGCCAAAATCGGTTATGTCCATGCCCAGCGGATTTTGGAGGAAACAAAGGCCGGCAAAAATATCCGGCGGGCGTTGGATAACCTGGCCAAGCAAAAGAGGGCCAGGCTGGAAGCCTTAAAGGATAAAATCCTGAAAATGGATGAGGAACTGGGCAAAAAGCAATTGGTATTGTCTCTGGATACCAAAGCCAAGCTGGAAGAGGATATTCGCCACAAGCAGTTGGAATTGAAGCGCTACCAGGAGGATTCCCTTATGGTCCTCAAGCGTTTTGAAAAGGAAGCCCTGACAAAAGTCAACGCTACCGCCATGCGGATTATCAAAAAGATTGGGGAAGAGGAAAAATACACCCTGATTCTGGAGG
>QIFF01000321.1 GCA_003230635.1 bacterium
CTGCATCCAATTTATCCCATTTGTGTATCTCGTCCCAGCTTTCAGTAGCTATTACGTAGTACGCTTTGTCCAAATCATCCTTAGGCTCCCAGTCAAGCTTGTCCAACACTCCGGCTGCACTCTGGCGGACATCCAATCTCTCATCTCTGAGAACCTCAATGAGCGGCTTGACCGATGCTTCACCAATATTGGCCAGGGATATGGCTACCACAGCGCGGATACATGTATCCCCCTCTTTAAGAGCGGTTACCAGGGGGTTGACCGCTTGGGGGTCGCTGATTTCCCCCAGGGCTTTGGCTTTGTTTTCCCGAACGCAGGAGTGTTCAAGCTTGATGGCAGTGATGAGGGGGTTAACTACCGGTGCACCGATGTCTCCCAGGGCTTGGATTGCAGCATTAGAGATGTCTGGATTTTTGTCATTGAGGAATACCATAAGGGCTTCTATCTTTTTTGTGTTTTTTTCTTTTCCCCACTGTTTTATATCTTTTGCGGTAACAGCACACCCCATTCCCAGACAGGCCGAGAGGAGCAGCAAGATACCTACCTTTCTCATAGATAGTCCTCCTTATTACAGGCTATTCCCAAATCCACCGCCTAATTCTGGAAGTCGGCTGTCCAGAACAGTCTTTGTTCTCAGGCCAGGCGGTGGATTTGGGCTATTCTAATGGGCACCCTACATGGTTATTGGGGGTTGGAAAAAATCTATACAGATTATTCATCTATGAACTGCAAGTTGTCGGCAGCTTTGCCTCAAAAAAAATAACCTGCTCGCTAAAGATTATATTCCTCAATTTATTGATTGTCAACGAGTAAACGCTTTGGGGATATCGTTTGTGGACAGGCTTTTTCACTAGACAGGTTGCTAATCTCGTGCTATGCTTGAGATAGCTAAGTTAGGGGGTAAGGGCCTAATGCACTTGGGACAACGCTTCTTAAAAATACTGCCTCTGGTCATGGTAATTACCCTGATTCCTTTGTTGGCGGAATGGGGTGCTCAGCGGCGTGAGGTTTTACTACCCAGTGTGGTGGTGGATGATTTGCCAGAGGCGGATTTGCGCATTAAAGGCGGGCGTTTTGTGGAAATGGAAGCTAATCGCTTGGTCTGGCGCTTGGATGTGGATGTGGCCCAGTTGTTTGAGAAGGATAATTATGCCCAGTTGGAGCGGGTTAATGCCCTTTTTTCCCAAGAGGACGGTCGGAAGGTTCGGCTTGAGGGGCAAGAGGGAAAGCTGGAACTGGATACAAAAAACCTTGCCCTCAGGGGTAAGGTAAAAGCGGTTTCCAGCGATGGGATTAAACTGGAGACAGAAACCCTGCACTGGGAGGACAGTCAACAGAAACTTACTTCCCCGGATTGGGTAAGTATTGAACGCGATAAAATGCGGGTGACGGGTAAAGGCATGGAAGCCGATACCCGCTTGAGTAAGCTAGTCATTAAAGAACAGGTAACCAGTTATTTAAATTTAAAAAACAGGGAATAGATGCCTAAGAAGTTGCTAGTTTGCTTGCTTTTGCTGGCAAGCATGGTCTTTGCCACAAGCCCGGGTTGGGCGCAGAATAGTCCGCTCTTGAAGAAAGCAGCAAAGGAGAAAATCCCGCTGGTAATTACCGCTCAGCGGGCGGAATTTGATACTAAAGCGCATAAGGCTGTTTATAAAGGCAGTGTTAAGGTGGTGCGTGGTGATGTCACCATGTATTCCAATCAATTGGAGGCCTTCTTAGACCAGGAGGGCAAGGAAATTGATTATATCGTAGCAAGCGGTGATGTCAAAATACTGCAAGAGAAGAGGGTAATCACTGCGCAAAAAGCGGTTTATTACGAAGCGGAGCAGAAGGTTGTGCTTACTGGTGAGCCTGTCAGCCGGCAGGGCAAGAATGTAGTGGAAGGTAAGCGCATGACTTATTTCTTTAACCAGGAACGAATTGTTGTGGAAGAAGCTAAATCCGTGCTCCATCCTGACAAGACAAAGAAACAGGATAAAACCAGTCGTCAGTCGTCAGTCGGTAAGTCAAAGACTGATGACTGACGACTGATGACTGAATAATAAATGGCCCTGCTGCAAGCGGAAAATTTAGTTAAAACTTATAATAAGCGACGGGTGGTTAATGACCTGAGCTTAAAGGTGGCCGGCGGTGAGGCAGTCGGCTTGTTGGGGCCCAACGGGGCGGGTAAAACCACTACTTTTTACATGATTGTGGGCCTGACCGTTCCCTGTGGTGGCCGGGTTATTTTAAATGGTGAGGATATTACTTCCTTGCCCATGCACCAGCGGGCGCGCAAGGGGCTGGGGTATTTGCCCCAGGAGCCTTCGGTCTTTCGCAAGCTGACGGTAGAAGAAAACATTCTGGCCATTCTTCAGACTACGGACTTGGAGCGCCGTCAACAGCAGCAAAGGTTGCAAGAACTGCTGGAAGAGCTTAAAATTAGCCATCTCGCCAAAAACAAGGCTTATACCCTTTCAGGCGGGGAACAGCGGCGGCTGGAGATTGCCCGCTGTTTGGTTAACACCCCGGATTTTATTCTGTTTGATGAGCCTTTGGCCGGGATTGACCCTAAGGTGGTTGATGATATTCAGGGGATTATATTTCGGCTAAAAGCCAAGGGGATCGGGATTCTGATTACTGACCATAATGTCAGGGAAATGCTGCAGGTAACAGATAGGGCCTACATCGT
>QIFF01000347.1 GCA_003230635.1 bacterium
TTTATTACTTGATGTTTCGGGCAAAGAGAGGTAGAACATGAAGTGGTAGCAGTTAATTATTTACTTGATACTATTGGGATTATTTTAAGGAAGCGATATTGTCATAGCATCCGGGATGGAAAGAGGGATACAAACTTTAGTGTTTATGCTGGGGGGTTGCCTGATGCCGGTTATGTTGTTGTCGGCGGATAAATTATGATGGGACTCTATTGCTATTATCTTTAGGCCACTTTTAATTATCGCCTACAGGGGGATTAAAATGGGTCAACAAAAAATACTTGAGGTTTTGCACGATAGCAAGGCTTCAAGTTTTATGGTCACAAAAATCAACCGCTCGAAGCTTTACGGTTCAAAGCGGCGAATAGCAATTGATGCGCAAGGACAGGAGTGTGCGCGGGCGGGCCTGACCCGGGACGGTATGTATATATTGCCGGCCGGAGGCACGGCTGTACTTTATCTTGACGAGCAGGGTGATGTGGTGGAGCGGAATCAGCTTCAGGCAATCGACTCGGAGGGGGATGTCATAAAGCCGGGGGAATCAACTCTCGATGCGGCGCTGGAACTTGGCCAGGCAGTGGAGGCTGCCGAGGTGCTGGAATGCAATATCACCCGCGCCTATGCCCTGGAGCCGGTCTTTATATCTGCTGGACTTGAGGACTCGCTGTCCCAGGGCGTTATCTTCCGTTTGCCGCTCCCTTCCCCCGAAGGCAGCAACAGCCGTCAATCCTTCCTGCTGGGGAACGACGCAGGTTACTTCCTTCTAATCGGCGAGCAAATGGGATTTGAATGTATAGGGTTGGCAGAGGCCGATCTCACACCGCCCGACATCGGTGAAGATGGGTATGATATTGACTTCGGAATGATATAGGAGTTTACAGGATTATGTCACGCTGGATACGATTGAGCAATAGCCGGGGTCGCCAGGCCCGGGTGCGCATGGAGCCCAGGCAGACGACACCATCCGTACAGTTTCAGGCCAATGACGGGAGTGTTGTAAGAGGGCTAAAATTATCAAAACGCCCTTACCGCAAACCTATGACTATCTGCACGCACGCTGTGAGAGCGACCAGGAACTGGCCCGGGTTTTGCTGGAGGCCGACCCGGAGATTGACCTGGAAGCGGCCGGCAGAAAGAGCGGCCCCACCGACCGGGTATTGCTTGATAGCCAGGGACAGGTGCTTTACGCCGCCGCCGAAATAGAAGTGGTGCTGGACACCAATGGAGATGAGATCGAACGCAGGCAGCCAGTAAACACGCCCTCCAATGTTGACACAGAGAAACCCCTGGTCTGGATGGGAAAGATGTTTAAACGCTCCGAGGCAATCCAGCGCTTTGTTTTTACCCGTAACTATCAAATCCGCCATATTGACGGCCTGAGCTTTGATTTTCTCTTTGGCATGGCAAAAGAGCTTGACCACTCCGACTCCCTGGTGTTGTTAGGGGCTGGTGCTCAGGGAAAAGATCCCCTCCTGTTGGAGCGCAACGGCTTGCCTTATCGTGGTTTTTTGGAAGGCCGGGTCAGCGGTGATAAGTATCTTTTAGTATTACATCTGTCTCATCTTGAGTTGCTTCAACTGACATGATTGCACAAGATACAATACATTGGAAAGCACTGGGGACGGGGCGTCAGGCTCCGGTGGGATCAATCCCCGACAAGAAACTCGCTGAGCGCATCACCGCTTATAAAAATCAGGTGGCGGGAAGATACCGCAGTATTGCCCCCCAGGATATTCTCAAAGCCATACCAGCGGGGGAACATATTGTTTCCCCCAAGATAGATGGCGAGACCTGGTTTTTATCAGCCGGGGATGGGGGAGCCCGGCTGCTGTCACCTTCGGGAAAGATCATCACCGATGTTCCGGTCACTGAGGAGGCCGCTGGCATTCTGGGACAACGGCAAGTACTCCTTGCTGGAGAACTGTATGCCAACGGGCAGCCCTCCCGACCACGCGTGCATGACCTGCATGCCGCACTGGGCGGCGGGGCTGAGGCGCAAATTGAGCGGCTGCACTTTGCTGCTTTTGATTTATTGGGAGATGGAAACGGGGGGGATTATCAGCAGCGTCCATTTGCCAAGCAGACTCAACAAATTATGAAGCTTCTGGCTGCGGGCAACCTCTGCCACAGCGTCCCCTTTGAAAAGGCGTTTAACGCAGACGGGGTGTTGAGGGCTTATGAAAAGTTAGTCACCCTACAGGGACATGAAGGAATAGTTGTCCGCTCCACTGATAAAGAAATTCTGAAAATTAAGCCGGAAATAAGTATTGACGCGGTAGTGGTGGGCATGACCTGTCGCACTAACGGCGGCGTAGCTGAATTATTGCTGGCCCTCCAGCGGCCTGACGGTAACTTCCAGTTGCTGGGACGAGTGAACACCGGCTTCAGTGAGGCGGAGCGGTTTGAGCTGTGGCGCAGGCTGCAGCCCCTGGCAGTGCAGTCCTCATATCTGGCGGCGGCCCGCTCCGGGGCCTTGTTTCAGTTCCTGCGGCCGGGAGTTGTGGTGGAGGTTAAGTGTAACGATTTGTTAGCTGTGCGTTCCAATGGCGAGCCGGTGCGCCGTATGGTTTTGGAATATCATCCAGAAAACACCTGGCAGCCGCTCAGACCCCTGCCGGCGGTAAGTTTAATTAATGCGGTATTTCGGCGAATCCGTGAT
>QIFF01000100.1 GCA_003230635.1 bacterium
TGAAAAATTAGAATTTTCGTTCAAGATCAAGGCATGCGAAAAATTTAACCGCAGGCATATGCCTGATATTCCGAGGATTAAATTTTGAGCACAACGCCGAGATTGGAAGAAAAGGCCATTTTTCAAGGTGCCCCAGAGGAGAAACAAACCAAGAATGACTAAGCAAGACTACTACAAAATATTGGGCCTCGGCAGAGAGGCAACCCAGGAAGAGATCAAAAAAGCCTACCGCAGAATGGCCCTTAAATATCACCCCGACAAAAACCCGGGCGACAAGCCAGCCGAGGAAAAATTTAAAGTCGCCGCTGAGGCCTACGAGGTACTGGGAGACGCTGAGAAACGCCGGTTGTATGACCAGTTTGGGCATGCCGGACTCCAGGGCACTGATTTTCATCCCTTTACCGGTTTTGAGGACGTATTCAGCGCCTTTGGCGATATCTTCGGTGATCTCTTTGGCACGGGGGGGCCGCGTCGGCGCAATGCCCCCCGGCGCGGCGCTGACTTACGTTATGACATGGAAATCGGCTTCAAGGAGGCCGCTTTTGGCTGTGAAAAAAAAATCAACTTTCGGCAGGCTGAACCCTGCCCCACCTGCCACGGCTCCGGGGGGCATCCCGAGGGGGGGATTATAACCTGCCTTGCCTGCGCCGGCAGTGGTCAGACAACTCACAGCCAGGGGTTTTTCAACATCAGCATCACCTGCTCCCGCTGCCGGGGAGAGGGCAAAATTATTAAGGAGCCTTGTCCCGAATGCAAAGGAGCCGGCCATCTTCAAAAGAAGAAAGAGTTGGACCTAAAAATTCCCGCTGGAGTGGACACCGGCTCCCGCTTGCGGGTAACCGGAGCCGGTGAGGCAGGACACAAGGGAGGGCCGGCCGGCGACCTGTATGTTTTTCTCCAGGTTGAGGAGGATAAAATCTTCACCCGCCAGGGAGGCGACGTTTTTTGCACAGTATCCGTCGGTATCGCCCAAGCCGTCCTGGGGGCGGAAATAACCATCCCCACCCTGGAGGGGGAAGAAAGCAAGCTGCTGATTCCCCCCGGCACCCAAAGCGGCAAAGTCTTTCGTCGGGAAGGAGCGGGAATTTCCCAACTGCGTCGTAGAGGCCGGGGCAGCCAATTGATCCAGGTGGAAGTCAAAATTCCCAAAAAGCTTAGCCCTCGCCAGGAAGAGCTGCTGCGGGAATTCGCCAAAATAAGCGGGGAGGAAGTAACGCCTCATAAAAAAGGGTTTTTCCAGCGTTTATCCCGCTCATAAAAAGGAGACCGCCAAGTGAAAGTCTTTGATGTTTCGGCCTGTCGCCAGGCCGAAACCCGAAAGGGACAACGTAAGCCTAATCCCTTTCGGCTTGAGGACAAGCCGAAAGACCTGAATAGGTGGACACAGCCCACCCTACTCGTCTGTTTCCTGCTCATCTTCATTCCAACCCTAGCCGTTGCCGGCAATCTACGCTACACCCCGGTGGTAAGGGTAGTGCAAAAGGCCAGCCCGGCGGTAGTTAACATCGGCACCGAACAGGTAGTGCGGGAACGGACCAACCCCTTCTATCCGCATGAAATAGACCCCTTCTTTGACCGCTTTTTTGGCGATTTATTTGAACCCCATCCCCGCGAATACAAGAGACAAAGCCTCGGTTCAGGCGTAATCATAAATTCCCAGGGATATATAATTACCAATGAACACGTGATTCTCAAAGCCTCCAAAATCACGGTGGGTCTGGCGGACGGGCGCGAATTTGAGGGTAAATTAATCGGTTCCGACCCCAAATCCGACCTGGCGGTAATCAAAATCAAGGCTAAAAACCTCTTGCCGACCATTAAGATGGGCAGTTCGGAGGACTTGATGATTGGAGAGACAGTAATTGCTATCGGCAATCCCTTCGGTCTTTCCCACACGGTTACCACCGGGGTGATTAGCGCTCTGGACCGCTCACTCAGAATTGACGCCGACCATATCTATAACGACTTCATTCAAACCGATACATCCATCAATCCCGGCAACAGCGGCGGGCCGCTGCTGAACCTGGAAGGGGAGTTGATTGGGATTAATACGGCAATTTATCAGAAGGCGGAAGGCATTGGTTTTGCCATTCCGATTAATAAGGCCAAGCGGATTGTCAAGGACTTGATTGCTTTTGGGGAGGTGCACAGCGCCTGGCTGGGGATTTTAGTGCAGGATATGACTCCCAAGCTGGCAGACTATTTCAATCTCCCCCCTGGGAAAGGGGTGTTAATCAGCAAAGTGCTGCCCAAAAGCCCCGCCGAGAGGAGCACCATCAAACAAGGGGATGTAATCTTGCAAATAGCCGGTAACCCAGTAAAATCACGCCCGGATTATGAAGTGTACCTGCTCAGGTTCACCGCCGGGGACAAAATCAGGCTCCTTATTCTGCGCGAGGGCAAAAAGATTCCCTTTGTCCTCACAACCTGGGAACTCCCTATGGATTCGGCCGAGGAATTCGCCCGCCAGTGGCTGGGAATTGGGGTAGCTGAGATTACCGGTAGCAGGAAGCTATTCTACCGTTTGGAAACAGACAACGGGGTTTTAATCACCACGGTGGAAAAAAGGAGTGCCGCCGATCAAATCGGGCTTGAGCCGGGGGACATCCTCCGCCAGCTTAACAACCAACCGATCAAGAACCTGGGTGACTATCG
>QIFF01000356.1 GCA_003230635.1 bacterium
TTTTCGACAAGAAAATTACCCATAAGCAGGTAATCCATATTGGTACGCATAAAACACAAGTAGGCGTCTTCGGGAGTACAAACAATGGGTTCACCCCTAACATTAAAGGAGGTATTAATAATTACCGGACAGCCGTATTTTTCATCAAGCTTTGCTATCATGCGATAATATAAGGGATTACTGTTTTTGTCAACGCTCTGAATTCGGGCGGAGTAATCCACGTGAGTAACCGCAGGGATACTGGAACGGACAACCTTCAGTTTGTTAAGGCCAAAGAGTTTTTGTTTTTCGGCTGACATTCCCCGCCGAATCTGCTTTTTCAGGGGAGCTACCAAAAGCATGTACGGACTTTCTTGATCCAATTCAAAAAAGTCGGAAACTCTCTCCCTCAGTACCGAAGGGGCAAAGGGACGGAAGCTTTCCCGGAACTTTATCTTCAGGTTCATTGTCTCCTGCATCTTGGGAGAACGAGCGTCTCCAACAACCGACCTACTTCCCAAAGCTCTAGGGCCAAACTCCATTCGCCCTTGAAACCAGCCAATCACTTTTTGCTCCGCAATCAGATCGGCAATCTTCTGCGGGAGTTCCCCATCTGCAAGCTTAGTGTACTGTATGTTATTTCTTTTTAAGTAATCAGAAATGTAACTATTTTCAAATTTCGGCCCTAGATAGCTTCCTTGCTGAAAATCCTTCTTGCCATCGGCAACTCTATCGTTTCCCAGATATTGATACCAAACAAATAAGGCCGCCCCCAATGCACCTCCCGCATCTCCAGCGGCAGGCTGCACCCAAATATTTTCAAAGGGACCTTCCCGCAAAATCTTCCCATTGGCAACACAATTCAAAGCCACGCCCCCAGCCAAACAAAGATTTTTATGCCCAGTTTCTTTGTGGACATGTTGCGCCATCCGCATCATTACTTCCTCGGTTACTTCTTGCACAGAACGGGCTAAATCCATATCGCGTTGGGTCAAGTGGGATTCCGGTTGTCGGGGAGGGCCACCAAACAACTTATCAAATTTTCCGTTGGTCATGGTTAAACCAACACAGTAATTGAAATACTTCATATTCAGCTTAAAAGAGCCATCTTCTTTCAAATCCATCAGTTCGGAGAAAATCAAATCCTTGTACTTGGGTTCGCCGTAAGGGGCCAGCCCCATTACTTTGTATTCCCCCGAATTGACTTTAAACCCGGTGTAATAGGTAAAGGCCGAATAAAGCAGCCCTAAAGAGTGAGGGAATTGAATATCCGCCAGAATATGTATCTCATTGTCTTTACCAACACCATAGCTTGCTGTCGTCCATTCGCCGACTCCGTCTATGGTAAGGAAAGCGGCTTCCTGAAAAGGCGAGGGGAAGAAGGCAGCGGCGGCATGAGACTCGTGATGTTCAAGAAAGATAATCTCCCTGTCAAAATCAAGTTCCTTCCTAATGGAATCTTTCATCCAGATTTTCTGCTTTATCCACATGGGCATTGCTTTAATGAAGGACTGAATCCCGCGGGGGGCATAAGCTAGGTAGGTTTCCAGAATTCTTTCAAACTTGAGGAAGGGCTTGTCGTAAAAAGCGATGGAATCTAAATCTTTTCCTTTCAGTCCACTATTTTGCAGACAGTAAGTTATAGCATTCTTCGGAAAAGAAAAGTCGTGTTTTTTGCGGGTAAAACGCTCTTCTTGCGCGGCAGAAATTATCTTGCCGTCCTGAATCAGACAAGCAGCACTGTCATGGTAGAAGGCTGAAATCCCCAGGATGTTCATAGGGATGCCGGGTGCCGGCCGCGGCGCTTGCAGCGTATTTGCTGGTAGAGGTCTATGTATTTACTGGCTGAGTGATTCCAGGAAAAATCAGCGGCAAAGGCGTTTTGCACCAACTGCTTCCAGAGCGGAGCCTGAGCATAAACAGCTACGGCCCGTTCTGCCGCCCCCAGCAAGGCCTGGGGGTCATATTCAGTAAAACCAAAACCGGTTCCCTGTTTTGTCTGAGGGTCAAATTCCTCTACCGTATCCGCCAGGCCGCCGGTATATCTTACTACAGGAATAGTCCCATAGCGCAGACTGATCAACTGCCCCAGACCACAGGGTTCATAGCGCGAGGGCATGAGAAAAAAGTCGCTGCCGGCATAAATCAACTGGGCCAATCCTGCGTCGTAAGCCAGCTTCACCCCTACCTGCTGCGGATTTTCTTGGGCAATCCTTGCCAGCAAATCATGGTATTTAGGGTCGCCTGTTCCCAGAATCGCCAGTTGAACTCCCATCTTCAACAAGCCGTCCATGGCCTGGGCCAGCAGGTCAAAACCCTTCTGATCCGCCAGGCGGGAGACTATACCTATGAGGGGCGCCTTTTCGGCAGGCAGGCCGTAATACTCTTGCAGCGCCTTTTTATTGACGGCCTTTTTCTGCGGGTGGGCGGCGTCATAGGTTTGAGGGATGTGTTTATCATGGGCGGGGTCAAACTCCCGGTAGTCTATGCCGTTGACAATCCCGTGCAGATCTTCCTTGCGGGCCTGCAGAACCCCCTCCAAACCGCAGCCGAATTCGGTGGTTTGAACTTCCTGGGCATAGCGTTCGCTGACCGTAGTTACCGCATCCGCATGCAGAATTCCCGCCTTGAGCAGATTAATTTTGCCGTAAAATTCAATCCAGTCGGGGACGAAAT
>QIFF01000093.1 GCA_003230635.1 bacterium
GCGACTTGATGTAGGCCAGGGTGGCGGTCATAAGCAGAAACTCAGCGGCAATATTCAGGTCGAGCTGGCGCATCATATCCAGGTAACTCAGGTATTGCTCGGTAATCAGGGCAACGGGAATATCATAAATATCAATCTCGTGCTTCTTGATTAGATGCAGCAGTAGATCCAGGGGCCCTTCAAAGACCGGTAGTTTGACGGCATATTCCATTGGCATTTGACCATTGAAGATTGAAAGTTAACCTATGCTACCTCATTCAGGATTGCCCTGTCAATAACAAATGGGTCTTGCTTTTTATTGCCTACTAAGTTATATTCAAAAGGCTTAATTTTTATAGGGTGCTTTGAAAAATTAGAATTTTCGTTCAAGATCAAGGCATGTGAAAAATTTAACCGCAGGCATATGTTTGATATTCCGAGGATTAAATTTTGAGCATAACACAGATATTGGAAGAAAAGGCCATTTTTCAAGGTGCTCTTTACTGGGGGTGGCGGGGTAGTGCCGGTTTACGAGTATGAATGTCTGGTTTGCGGGAACCAGTTTGAAAAGCTGGTCTTAAACCTGAATGCACCCATTGCCTGTCCCGGCTGTAAGCAGCAGAAATTACGCAAGAAATTTTCTTTATTTAGCTCCCCCGGCCAGAGAAAAACGGATAGTTCTAGTTCCGCCAGTGGTGGGGCATGTGCCGCATGCACCTCCAGAAATTGCAGCACCTGCGGCTGAGCGCTTGAGAAATCATCATGCCTGGAAAGAAGATACTGCTGGTAGATACCGACCTGCCTGCCGTTGAGGCCTTTAAAAACACTTTCAGCGAAAAGGGGCTTCAGATATATTCAGCCGGCAGCAGTAAGGACGCTATTCAGAAGGTAGCGCATTACCGCCCGGATTTAATTTTATTGGAAATCGCAATCTCGGGAGAAATGGATGGCTGGGATGTGTGTTACTTATTGAAAAACAATGACGGGACCAAGAAGATTCCCCTGGTTTTTTTCAGCGGGGAAGCCAGTCTCCAAAACCAATTGCACGCTTTTAAAATAGGGGCCAACGGCTTTATTTCCAAGTCGCTCCCCAAAGAAAAATTAATCAACCAGGTTGAGCAGTTCCTGACCCGCTGGGAAAACAGGGAGTAATCAATGCAGCTTTATGAAGCGGTCAGTCCCCTGGATTACCGTTATTATGGCAGTGACAAAGAATTGTTTGCCAAGCTGAAACCCTTTGTCAGCGAAAGGGCCTATTTAGGCTATCTAGCCCGGGTAGAGGCAGCCCTGGTCAAGACCATGGCCGCTCATGGAATTTGCAGCCCCCGGGTAGCGGAAGAGGTGGAGCGGGCCTGCCGGGAAATTGACCCGCAAGAGGTTTATGCGGAAGAGCAAAAAAATCAGCACAATATCCGCGCCCTGGTAAATTGCATAAAAAAGCGGGTGAGCGAGGAGGCCAAGCCCTATCTGCACCTTTTTGCCACCTCGGCGGACATTATGGACACCGCCAGCGCCCTGCGCATGAAGGAGCTGTTTTGCCAGATTGTCATCCCGGATTTGCTCCGGCTGGAGAGCCTGCTCATCAAGATGAGCCGCCAGAGCAAGGACATCCCCCAAATCGGGCGCACCCACGGGCAATATGCGGTTCCCATTACCTTTGGCTTTACCCTGTCCGAGTATGTAAGCCGCCTGGGCAACCGGATTGAACTGATTGCCAATTCCGCCCAGAATTTGCGCGGCCAGTTGTCAGGGGCGGTGGGGGCTTCCAACTCCCTGGCACTGGTCAGCAAGCAATACGACCTCTGCCCCCAGCAATTTGAGCGGGATGTGTTGGCTGAACTGGGGCTTACTCCCTCCACTCACTCCACCCAGGTGGTGGAACCCGAATTTGTAACTGATCTGGCCTATGCCGTGACTTCCTGCTTTTCGGTGCTGGCCAATCTGGCGGATGACGTGCGCCACCTGGAGCGCAGCGAGATCGGAGAACTAAGGGAGGGCTTCCAGGCCGGGAGGGTAGGCTCCTCCACTATGCCCCATAAGGTCAACCCCAAGGATTATGAAAACGTCAAGAGCCTTTGGAAGGCCTTTATGCCCCGCATGAGCACCCTTTTTCTGGACCAGATCTGCGAGCACCAGCGTGACTTGACCAATTCCGCCTCCGGGCGTTTTGTGATGGAATTGTTTGTCGCCTTCGTCAGTGTAGTCAAGCGCTTACTCAAGTCGCTGTCCAAGCTTGAAGTCAATGATGAGCGCCTGCAATACCACCTGAATCAGGCCAAAGACAGCAGCATCGCCGAGGGAATTTACACCCTCCTGGCCCTGTCCGGCTCCGCCTCAGGCTATGAATACATGCATCAATTGGCGGGACGCTGCCGCCAGAGCGGTGAGCGCTTAGTGGATGCCCTGCGGGCCGATCCTGCGATGCAACCCTTTTGGGAACAGTTGCCCCCGGAACAAAAGGAAGTTCTTTTGCAGCCGGAAAAATACTTGGGAATTGCCGCCCGGAAAGCCGCTACGGCCTGTGATTTCTGGGAAGAACGCTTAAAAAATTTAACCACAGAGGACACAGAGAAACCCTTAAGGACACCTTGAAAAATGGCCTTTTCGCCCAATATCTGCGTTATGCTCAAAATTTAATCCTCGGAATATCAAACATATGCCTGTGGTTAAATTTT
>QIFF01000151.1 GCA_003230635.1 bacterium
AATGCCCAAATCAAAACCAAAGAGAGGAGACGCTTAGGACTTTGTAGGCAAAAAAATCGGACTTGAAAAAATTGAACCCCTTAATTTACAGTGAGTTACTGTCACACCAAATCAAACTTCCGTTAATAGTTTGGCGGGGCAGTGGGAAGAGATTGCAGCGGATGTTCCACGGTTGAATTAGCGTTATTGTTTGAATAATAAAGCGTAATGGTGAGTTTGCGTCTATTGTGTAGTCATGTACATTTTAATAATTAAGCCTAAAAACTCATTGATTTTCTAAAACTCATTGATTTTCTAAAATCTCTGTGTTATAAATTTAAAATAATTATTCCTTAATTTCAGAGAGTTACATGTAGTCAGTATGAATTAGGGCATTATTTTAAATAATATCCGTGAATTCAGGTAGTTAGTGTGCATGCCTTTCTGGAACATCCGTTGCAGGGGAGCAGAGTAGATGTAAGATAATAACTTTTTTATTTAGGAAGGAGGCGGAGAATGAAGAAACTCTTAGGGGTATTGTGTGTAGTTATTTTATTGGCGGCCACCGGATGTGCTGTAGTTCACAGTCCGGTTTCCGGAATTATCGTCACCGATACTAAAAGTTCCGGCACCAACACTCTATCAGAGCGGGGGCCGAAGGTTGGACAATCGGAATGTACTTCCATCTTGGGTTTAGTGGCTACAGGTGATTGCCGGGTTTCCTCTGCCGCTCAAAACGGCGGGATTAAAAAAGTAAAAACAGTTAAATACCACTCCTATAGCATCCTTGGCATCTACGCTAAATACACCACCACAGTAATCGGAGAGTAATATTTACATATATAGCACTCTCAGGTGTTTTTGGCAACAATTAGTAAGTTTTCTGTATAAGGCAGGTTGGTCAGTAATCTCAACCTGCCTTTTTGTTTGCGGTAAAAAGGTCTCTTGCAAAAACCTAACCGGACAGACCAAGCTCTATCTTGGGGGTGACCAAGATCCACCGTCAAAAAAATAGAACTGGTTTCCTACATAAGAGATCATACCCTGAACCGCACCGTTTTGGGCATGAAACACTTGGTGTTATCCTACGGCTGACGGCAAGTCATTGTTGCCGCTGGATTTTTCCATTCATGCTTCCTCCAGCAGACCCGCAGAGTCATACTCCAAACCGGTGGACGGGCAACTCTACCGCCGTTTTGCCCGGGAATCTTTACAAAGTATCACCTCGCTGGGGATAAAAGCTGCTGCACTCACAGTACAATTGCCTAACTTTCAGCCGGTTACCATCGTGTTGGGGCAAATCCAGGAAGGCCAAAAAGTGGGCGGCTTTTTTAAGTGCCGACACCGACCTCTGAAGCCCAGGAAATCATAGAAATATACGCCAAGCGTTGGTCTGTAGAACTTTTCTTTAAAGATTGCAAGCAGTTGCTTTACTTTGGTAAAGAGCAAAACCGGGGTTTTGATGCCATCATTGCCCATCACAGCTTGGTATTTATTCGGCTATATCGTAATCTCTTACATCCTGCGTCAGAAGGGATGCGACAGTGTCTGCAAAACCCTGTTCGAGCAAATGGCTGACGAAATAGTGGAGCGCACATTTGCCCAACGTACACTTGAGTACTTCAAGCTGCTGCTAAGTTTGTCAATAGAGCTAATTGGCCGTAAATATCCCCCAAGATAAAATATCTCAGCTGCCTGAATTGATTGATACATTAATCAACAAAATGTTGCCAGTCGGGCTAAATTGCAACTCCGAAACTTCCGTTATTATAGAAACATGAGTTATTTAATTGAAGGCCATAACGAGCCGACGGCCATTTCCACTTTTCTCACCGTTATAGCCTCCAGGCAGGGCGGCTTACCCGCAGGAGACGGCTGGCAATCCCGGAAAAATTTCTGCCGGCACGGACGGCATGAAAATTCCTCCAGCACAATTCTCCGGAGTTTATCCTCTATTACAGGAGCGGTAAGGGCCGGACTGCCCGGGCCGAAAATAGCCGCCAGCGGTATGCCCAATGCAGCCGCTACATGCTGCATCCCGCTGTCATTACCGACCAATAGCCAGGCATAGCTCAATATAGCCGCAGCTTGGCGCAGAGTGGTCCCCTCTGCCCCGATGCTGCTATCCTCACCCATAATCCCTTTAACCTTCAAGAGAAGTTTGGCTTCCGATGCGCCGCCCAAAAGTATTATCCTGGCTCCATATGTTTGGGCCAGCCTCCGCCCTAATTCACCGAAACGTTCGGGATGCCAGGCTTTACCCGGCTTGCTCGATCCCGGGTGGAAGGCTATCAGCGGAGTCCCTCCAGAGACGTCAACCCCATGTTGAGACAAAAAATCCTTCGCCCAGGCTCGTTCCTTGTCCAGCAGAAATATTTTAGGTTTTCTGGAAAGCTTCCCGTTGATACCCAAAGCTTTGAGTAACCCAAGATAGTAGTCCAGTTGGTGAGGCGGCGGCTGGGGGGGAGCTAGAGTATGGGTAAGCAGCAGAGACCGGCCATCCGCAGCGTAACCCACCCGGTAAGGAATTTTAGCCAGATAAACTATTAAGACGGCATGGAGGGAATTGGGGAGTAAAACGGCTAATTCCAGCTTGCGCTCCTGGAGACCTTTAGCAAAAGAAAGTTTGGCTGCCCAGGAAGCGTGGGCTCCATTAGGGTCATAGAGGATCAC
>QIFF01000309.1 GCA_003230635.1 bacterium
CCTACCCCAATCGGCCCCATCAGCAGCAACCCCTGCTCCAGCGCCGGGTACTTCTTCACAAAATCCCGGCAAATATCCCTGGGGACTGCCAGGTTGCTGTCAACTGTCTTCTTGCCCTTTCCCTTTTTATATACATCAAAATTATCCAGGCGGCAGTTACGAAAGCGCTCAGGAATGTGGGCCTGTGCCCACAGTTTTTGCCTGAATTTTTCCAGATAACACTGGCAGTGCCTGACCTGCCGGCTGCCGTCCGCACTAACCAATTCCCAGCCGCTGCCGGAACAGCGGGGACAGACTTCAGCAGCATCCAGCTTTAAATCACTCTTTTTGGGCATCGCTTAATCCGCATAATGTAGGGGCCGACCTCTGTGTCGGCCCAAACGGGGGTGGACAGAGACGTCCACCCCTACTCCGCATAAAGGGAAAAGGGGCCGAGATTATATTTTGCCAATAATTGCCCGGAAACCAGGCTGCTCAACGTCTGCCGGTAAGCCGCCTGGCTCATCCGGCTTTCGTACCCCTGCAGGCGGCGGCGGGCTTCCATCTCCAGTTTAAATGGCAAATCAAATTTTTGGTGATCTGCCTTAAAACGGCCTGCCAATCGTCGGCCAATTGCTGCTCAAACAACTCCTGAAGGCGCAACTGAAGCTGCTGCAACCCCTCCATCACCCCTGGGGGATGAGACAGCAGCAGGCTGGCTTGCAGACAGGCTCTAAGTTCCAGCATCTGAGACGGATAGGAGGAACAGGTATCCTGCCCGCTGCCCCCTTCAAGAGCCGCCCCCGCCCTTTGCTGCTTATACTCTTGCCAGAGGCGTTTAACCTCCGCTTTGCAGTAGGCCAGGGAGCGAATTTGCTTGCCGGAATCAGCCCGCTCGAAGCTGCGGTTGATACCCCGCAGCACCACCGGCAAAGGAATCCCCTGCTGCCTCCACTTCTGTGCCAGTTGCCAATCCTTGGGGGAAAGGATTAAGCCCTGCCTGCGTTTTTGACTAAAATGCTCTTCAATCCGCGCCAGATACATGGGACAGCACCTCTCCCCAGGGCAGACCCGTGGTCTGTTCCCAACCCCACATCAGGTTCATACACTGCACCGCCTGGCCAGCCGCCCCCTTAAGAACATTATCAATTACCGTTGTCACCACCAACAGCTTTGTGCGCTCATCATAAAACCAGCCTATACCACAAAAATTACTACCCACCACACTCTTCACCTGGGTTAATTCAAGGGAAGCATAAGGAAGAATAAAGGGTTGTCCAGAATAAAACTCGCCATAAATTCCTGATATTTCCTCATCAGTAAGCGGCTGCGTAACCGTAAGAGCTATACTGCTAAGCATCCCCCTCTCCAGGGGCGCTATATGCGGGATAAAGGTAATCTGCACCTTATCTTCACTAAAATGTTGCAACTCCTGCTCCATCTCCGGTAAATGCTGGTGAACTCCCGCCTTATACGGTTTGATATTGCCATATGCGTCCACGAACAGATTAAAACCCCGTTTGGGGGTTTTACCGGCCCCGGAAAGCCCGGAATAAGAATCTACAAAAATCGCCCCAGCTTTAACTACTCCAGCCTTCAGCAAGGGAGCAACCCCCAGAATCACACTGGTAGGATAGCAGCCGGGATTGGCTATTAACTTGGCCGTCTTGATTTGCTCGGCATTCAACTCGGGCAGGCCATAGACCGCCTGGCTCAAGGCCTCGGGGCAAGAGTGCTCCTGTCCATACCAATGCTGATAAAGGGCTGCGTTTTTCAGGCGAAAATCCGCACTCAAATCAATAATCTTCAGCGGGCTGTCCAGCAACTCGGCCACATATTTCATAGACTGAGTATGTGCCTTGCAAATAAACAGCACAGCACATTCCTCGACAATCTCCTCCCGCTGATAATACTGACAGGACAAAGAACAAAGCCCCGCCAGGCCGGGATGGGCAGCGCCAATCTGTTGCCCGGCAAAGGTCTCTGACTCCAAATATGTAATTTCAACCTCAGGATGCGCCAGCAGCAGCTTTATCAACTCTCCCGCTACATAACTGGCCGCCCCCAAAATCCCAACCTTAACTGCCATTTTTCTTCCTATTCTACAGGGGCAGCCTCAAGTGGTCTGCCCACAGCAGGAGTGGCTTCCAGCCACGATTAATCGCGACGGGGATGCCGCTCTCTTACATTTTTCATCTTGTCTGCAATAGTAGTTTTTGGGCAAGTAAAAGTCAAGGTTTTTTCGGGGGGGGGTACAAACCTTGCCTGTTATCCAAAAATGCTAATGTCCTCTTTTAGCAAAATAGAAATGTCGGCGTGTGCCACGCCGAAACCGTCATCGTGTCCCTTTATGGTTTCGGCCTGGAACAGACCGAAACATCAAAAATCCTCCTTACTGTGTACTTCCTCTCCCCTTGGGGGAGAGGACTGAGGTGAGGGGGTGTTTGTTCTCTCCCCTGAGTTTCCCCCTCACCCTGACCCTCTCCCCACTGGGGAGAGGGAACTAGAAGAAAAATTGTAATCCGGCGTCTCATTCCGCATTCCAATTTATAACAAGCCAAGACATTTTTTGTGATAAGCTGTGTTTTTTATCTTGACGGGGGGTAAGATGGGGTGTAGGATGGACTTTTACCCCGGAAGATATTTAGCAGGAGAGAAGGGAGAATGCCCGGTCAGGAGATAGACGAAATTGAGAAGATAATAGACGGGACGGCAGGCTATGGAGAACGAGGGATGAATGAACTTGTGCTCCAACATGCACAGTTAAAGCAATCTCGCAGCCAAACAAGGGCAATGTGGTTGAGCGTAGGAATATCGATTTTAGCCCTCATCATATCGATAATTGCACTCTGTTCTACAGCTAATGCGCATCCGGGGAGGGTGGATAAGGATGGGGGGCATACTAATCGTAAGACTGGGAAGTATCACACCCAGCAGCATAAAAAGTAGGGGAGGGGCTTGTCCCCTCCCGCAATCGGGCGACCACAAGGGTCGCCACTACTCAATAAACCCATGTTGTCTCTGATCAGTGTAGTCATTCCCACTTACAACCGCGCCGGAATGCTGGTTCAGGCCATTGATTCGGT
>QIFF01000001.1 GCA_003230635.1 bacterium
GACTTCCTTAAGAGTTCTGGCGCTGGCGAGGTTACTCATGGCTGCATTCAGCATGCACATGGTTTCCTCGGAGGAGCTTTCCCCCGCTGGGTTTGCAGCCTGTTTGGTTGTCCCTGAAGTAAGCGCCATTTCTTCCCCCTCTGTCGCTTTAGGGCTCAACATATCATATATTATATCAATATACCATTAATTATACAACATAAATAAGCGGATTAGTAGCATATAAATCACATTTGGGTAGGAGCGAACAACGCAGTTATACGAAAAAAGGGGGAAACTCCTCTAAAAACAGCCCAGTTGACAATTACGCAGCTTAATCTGTAACTGGTTTAGAAGGCTTCCTAATTCCTTGGATGGTACCTGATAGTGTTTGGCAAGACTGAGGGCATGGGCACAGTTTAAGCGCTTGTCTGCGGCAGCTTTTTGAAGGGCCGTCAGTAGTTGCTGGCGGGAGGGGATTGGCAGGGCGGCAGTTACCTTGTCCCTAATTTGTTCAATCTCTCCTTCTTTATATGTATAGGGGGGATGTTGCAAGCGCACCCCATCCTGGAGGTAGCGGGGTAAAATATGGAAGTGCAGGTGGGGTATTTTTTGGCCGGCCACCTCACCGTTATTCAGGAAGATGTTAAAGCCTTCGGTTTCAAGGGCTGTAGTTAAGGCGGCAGCCACTTTCTGGCTGACCAGCATTACTTGCCCCAAAACCCAAACCCCGGCGGGCGCTTCTTGCAGGTCGGCGTAATGAAGCTTGGGAACAATCAGGCTGTGCCCGCGGCCGGCCGGAAAAATATCCAGAAAGGAAATAACCTGCTCGTCCTCGTACAGCTTGTGGCAGGGGATTTTCCCCTCCACAATTTGGCAGAAGATACAGTCCATCTTTAATCCCCCCTTCGGGATTGTCCTTGCGAGCGGAGCGAAGCAATCTCAAAAGGCGGTTAGCAACCGCAAGCAGTGTTGTACCGGGATTTTGTAATCCCGATACGTAAGCTGTCGGGAAAACAATTTCCCGACACAACGGGACTGGGCACTGCCCGGATTGCTTCGTCGGCTACGCCTCCTCGCAATGAACAACTAACGAGGTTCTTTCTTTTCCAAGCCAGCCTCACTCTGGTCTGCCACCACTACCAGGAGATAATTTTCCTCATCCAGGTACTTTTTGGCTGCTTCCAATATCTGCTCGCGGGTAACGGCCTCAATTTTTTTGGGGAACTGCTCAAAGTAATCCAGCCCCAGGCCAAAATTTTCCATATAAACCAGGTAACCAGCAACCTTAGAGTTGGTATCAAGTTTGAGAGGAAAACTGCCCGTCAGGTAGGATTTGGCCGCGGACAAATCATCTTCGGAAACCATTTCACTACGGATACGCTTGATTTCGGCCAGGGCTGATTCAATCACCCGCGGGGTGTTTTCGTTCTTGGTCTGAACAGTAACCCGAAAGCTGCCCCCATAGAAGGCGGGGTAGAAGTAGCTGGCTGCACTGTACGCCAACCCTTGCTCATCACGAGTGTTGGCCAGCATGCGGGAGGAAAATCCGCCGCCCCCCAGGATGTAATTCATTGTATAAAGGGTGTAATAATCAGGGTGATGGCGGCTAATGCCCTCGTGTCCCAACAAAACCGTGGCCTGGGCCAGCTTCTGATCAATCAGCTCCCTGGTTTTGCCTGTAAGTGGTTTGGGGGTGGGAATTGAGGGTAATTTTACTTCCTTTTTTGCCCAAGCGGCAAAATATTTAGCCAAGAGCTTATCCAGGCGGGCCTGATTAATGTCCCCGACGACCACCATCACGCTGTTGTTGGGCACGTAATATGTCCGGTAAAAATCCACCGTATCCTGGCGGGTAAGTTTGGGAACGCTTTCCTCTAAACCCTCCACGGGATGCCAGTACGGATGAGTGCCGTAGAGTAATTGGGAAAACTTCTTGCTGGCTACCGCAGCCGGGTCTTCTTTCTGCTGGATAATATCGCCCACAATTTCCTTTTTCTCTCTATCCAGCTCTTCTTGGAGGAAAGTCGGTTGAGAGGTTACCTCTGAGAGTAATTTGAAGCCTAAATCCAAATCTTTGGTCAAGATGGTCAAGGATATTGTAGTAAAATCCTGGCCCCCTGAACTTGAAATTTGTCCCCCCACAAACTCAACCGCCTGCGCCAGTTGTTGGGCGTTGTAATGCTTGGTGCCGCGAGTAAGCAAGTTGGCGCTGAGATTAGCCAGCCCCTCCTTACCCGGCGGGTCATATACCGCTCCCGCCTTTACGCTCAGACGCACGGTAACAAAGGGCAGGGCGTGTTGCTCCAGCACCAGGAGGGTCAGGCCATTATCCAAAACAGTCCTTTTTGCCTTCTCCAGAGTATGACCGACACTGGGCCATAGCCCAAGAGTAAAGGCTAACAGTAATGAACAAAGAATCCTCATTTTTTCTCCGGAATCAGGGTTGCTGTGGTGCGATTATCCGGCACCAGGTATTGCTTGGCTACCCGTTGCAGGTCTTCCTTGGTAACGTTACGTATTTTCTTTACGAACTCTTCCAGGTAGTGGTGCTCCACCCCGATACTCTCCAACTGGCCGATCTGCATGGCCTGATAAAAGATTGAATCCTGGTGCAGGATGAAATTTGCCTCCACCTGGTTCTTGGCCTTTTGCAACTCCCGGTCAGTAACCAATTCTTGCTGAACTTTAGTTATCTGGGCTTGAATTTCCTTTTCTACCTTAGTTATGCTTTTGCCCGGCCGGGGACTGCCGTAGAAATAGAATAAATTTGGATCCTCGCTGATGCGGGTGTAGCTAGCCCCGGCATAGAGGGCCAACTGCTTTTGATAGACCAACTCCCGGTAAAGGCGCGAGCTTTTGCCGGAGGCTAAAATATTGGCTAACACCGCTAAAGGATAGGAATCGGGATGGGTTAAATTGGGCACGTGATAGCCCATAATCACAAAGGGCAACTGGGCCGGGCGGCGCACAATTAAGCGCCGTTCACCCTCTTGCGGTGGCTCCACTATCTTACGGACTGCGGGGATTTCACTTTGCGGGATGCTGCCGAAATACTGCTTGATTTTAGGCAGCAAGTCAGTGCTGTCAAAATCCCCCACCACCACAATCACCGCATTGTTAGGGGCATAGTAGCGGCGGTAATGAACCAGTAAGTCTTCCCGCTTGATATCCTCAAGGTCAGTCATCCAGCCGATGGTGGGGGAATGATAGGGATGAACCTTAAAGGCGGCGGCGAACATATCCTCCACCGTGCTCCTCCTGCACCACCTTGAGTTCCAGGTCGGCTTCCTCTGTATCTAAGAGCAGGTTTTGCATGCGGTCTGATTCCAGTTGCAGGGACAACTCCAGGCGGTCGCTGGCAAAGCGCTGGAAATAGGCGGTGTAATCCTTGCTGGTAAAGGCGTTTTCCCGTCCTCCGTTGCGGGCCACAATGCGGGAGAACTGCCCCTTGCCGTGCTTCTTGGTACCCTTGAACATCATGTGCTCTAAAAGATGGGAAAGACCGGTCTTGCCTGTGACTTCATCTTTAGCGCCCACCTTATACCAAATCTGGAAAACCGCCACCGGCGACTTGTGATCCTCCAGCAACACCACCTTCAAGCCATTGTCCAAAGTTGTTGTAGTGCTGTTAAGGGAACGGGCCAGGACGGGGGGGATTCCGATTAGGAAAATTAATGCCAGTATTAAAGCGGCGGAAAATGAATTGGATTTTTTGTTGGTCACCGAACAACCTCTGGGTAGTTTTTGCCTGGGCTTAGAGCGTATATTCCAGTAAATTATGGTATGTTGCCTGGCGGGCTTTGTCAAGGGAATTGTGCCAAGACTGCTGCTTTTCGGTTGACAATCTTCCCCTAAGTTGATAACTTTTGCATGCAGGGGCGGACGTCTCTGTCTGCCCTTTTGTCATTTCTTTGTGCCCCTCTGTATTTTCTTGGTTAAAAAAATGGGAAAAGCTACCATTCTGCTGGTGGACGACGAGTATTGGTAGGTTGGGTTGAATGAAATGAAACCCAACAAAAAATACGCCTCAGTAATTGTTGGGTTTCGTACCTCAACCCAACCTACCCAACTACCCAACTTGTTTAGAGATATATCTGACCCCCTCAATACCCTTAAAGTCAGCGTCTTGTGTCCATACAATAGCGTTATTTGCTTGAGCTGTTGCTAGAATCACGCTATCAGCAAGTGGCAGTTTAAGCTCAGCACCAATCTTAGCAGAGCTTAGAGCTATAGAGACATTCAAATCTACAATCTTTCCCTGTTGCATTATGACAACTGCCTGCAAGGCAGAACCCTCGTCTCGTTGCTGGAGAACTCGTTTAAAAACTTCTAAAATACATATGGAGGGAACGAGGAGGTTATCTACATCCTCAATAGGGGGGGCAAAGAAATCGGCGTTGGGGTCATCGGCAAAATACTCAAGCCAACCAGACGAATCAACCAAGT
>QIFF01000296.1 GCA_003230635.1 bacterium
CTTCCAAAACAACCTGGGTTATCAGGGCGAAGAGCTATTGCTCATCAAAAACCTGATTAAAGAATCCCTCAAGACACAATTGGACGTAGAGCAAATTTGCTGCCAGTTCCGGCTTTCGGCAAACTACCAGTCCCGACTGGTGCTGCTGGAGCTTTTATACCAGGTGGCCTACGCAGACCAGGCAATTCACCCCGGCGAACAGGCCCTGCTCACGCGTATTGCCGAGCTTCTGGGGCTTTTGGGGCTGGATCAGCGGCGGATTGCCGCCCAATACCAGATTCAGGATGAGGGGCGCTACTACGAAATTCTGGGAGTGGAAAAAAACGCTAGCGTAGAGGAAATCAAAAAGGCTTACCGCCGCCTGGTGCAGCAAAATCACCCGGATAAAGTCAACCACCTGGGTGAGGAATACGTCAAAATCGCCCACCAACAGCTTACCAAAATCAATGAAGCCTACGAATACGTGCGCCGCCAGAAGGGATTTTAAAGGGAAATTTTTGACAGGATTAACAGGATGGAAAATGTAGGGGCGGGTCTTGCACCCGCCCTCTTTTTAGGGCAGCCGCAAGAGCTGCCCCTACAGCTCTAATTCTTTCTACCGCCGCAGTCCCAGCCCACCGCGGGGGCGACCTTCTTCTTCTCCACCAGGCAAGTGCTGGCGGGCCGATTTGGTGCTGTGGCAGAAGGCACAGAAGCGGGACATATCTTCCCCTCTATCGGTATCCACTCGCAGGTATTTGTAATTAATCCCCGGGGTGCCTATCTCAAAGTGCAGATTTTCCGGGGTGTGACAGCTTAAGCAAATGACCTGCCCCTCTTTATAAAAACGCACGTGCTTGGGAACGGTCTCCGCCAGTTTGCCCTTGGGCACCCGCCCCACCGGGTGGGTGGCATCTATGCTGATCTGCGGCCCCATAAAACCGGAGTGACAGCCCAAACAGACGTGAGCCAGACCAATGTAGCTATCCTCTTTCCGCTCGGTTTCCAGAGCCAAGGCATCTTTTTTCAGGTGCGCGGTAGCTGCCACCAGCAAGACGGCTTGGTGTTCTTTAGTCCTATTGCGCCCCTGTTTGTCAAACCACCAGCCAGCTTGCTTGACTTCCCGCCGGGCCTTGTCTTCCAATTTGCGCACCTTATCGGCCTCCGGTGCCAGAGAATCGGTGTTCAGAAACTCGTTGTAGTATCTGACCGCCAACCGATTTTCATTCAAATCATGGTCGTAAGTCAGGGCCAGATTAAAACAGGCATCCAACAACTTCCCTTCTTCCCAAGCAACTTTATATTCTTTGACCGCCTGCTTATATTTACCCTCTTTGTGGTAGACGTTACCCTGCTCCAGATGCTGATAGGCCTCTTCCGGGCTGATTGCCTGAGCGGGCTGCATTCCCACCAGCCAGACAGCTATAACAGCTAGACAGATGATGATTGTTTTACGTGCCATTTATTTCTTGTTTCCCTTTTTGCCCCCGATAAAAAGATTGCCGGCGATTACCACTGTTTTCCCTCCGTGTTGCTCCGGTTTAGCCTCAGTGAGGGCCTTCGTGCTTATGGCCCGTCCGGTACGCCCGCGGGTGATAATTACATTTTTGGTAATTGACTTGCCGGTAACCACGAGTTTGTTGCCGTTGTAGAATATGTTATCCACAATAGTGGGATGGGCTGTGCGGCCAACCTGTATCCCGCTGCGTCCGGATCCAATAGAACTCTTGTGGCTGCCGGAGAATTTATTTTTTAAAATTAAGGGGTTGGATTTGGTTCGCACTCTGATACCAAACTTGCCGTAGAATTCGTTCTCAATGATAATGGGGTGGGATGTCTCCCGCACATCCACCCCGCTTTTAACCTTCTTGCCCCCGGATTTGCCCGCGGAATAAAAGACATTTTTTTTAATTGTCGGCGCCGCATGAAACTTGGCAAAAATCAGGTCATTCCTAAAAACGTTTTCTTCAATCAACGGCGAACAGCGGCGGGTATAAACGCCGGGGCCATAGTTGTCGTCAAATTCATTATGGTGAATAAGCGGCTTGTCGGAAGAAACCACCAAAATCCCCGCACCCCGCTTGTCGTGGGCCCCGTTGCCGTTGATTATATTCTCGCTCACCTCTCCCCGCGCACCGCGATAAAGACCAATCCCGTGGTGGATATTCTCCAAGACTTCGTTCTTCCTGACCGTAACCTGGGCATTGCTGCAAACAATACCTATGGTGCCGTTGGCCCGAATAGCATTGTTCTCTATGGTTGCTCTGGAGCCGTCCATGACGGTTATTCCCGACATGACATTATTCAGTATCTGATTATTTTTAACTGTAATGACGGATTTATCCATGGCTCCGATGCCTGCTAGGGTATTTTTTTCAATTTTGTTGCCCTCAATAAGAGCGCTAGAGGCTTCCAGCAATCCTATGCCAGCGCGTCCGTTTTGATACAAATGATTATTCTTCAGAGTGGCGGTAGCCCCCTTCTCCAAGCCAATTCCTGCCAACTCATTGTTATAACACTCATTATTTTCTATAAGGGGAGCGCTCTCCTTGTGGCGTATCCCAATCCCGGCCAACTGGTTCTGAAAACACTTGTTCTTTTCAACATGAGGGCTTGCCCCATGTTGAATCCCAATCCCCGCATTGGC
>QIFF01000203.1 GCA_003230635.1 bacterium
CAGCCTGGGTTTCCGGGGAAACGCTGGGCAGGTTAAGGGCGTTGGTGATCAGGCCGTGTTTCAGAAAGGCCAGCACTTGCTGGGCCACGGCCAGGGCAACCTTTTCCTGGGCCTCGGTGGTGGAAGCCCCCAGGTGGGGGGTGCAGATTACTTGCTCCAGCCCCAGCAAGGGATTGTCCGGGGAAGGGGGCTCCTGCTCAAAGACATCCAGGGCGGCGGCGGCCACCTGGCCGCTTTGCAGGGCCTCATAAAGCGCCTGCTCGTCTATAATCCCGCCGCGGGCGCAATTAATCAGCCTCACCCCGCGCTTCATCTTGTTTATAGTTTGTTCATTGATTAAATGTTTGGTTTGCTCGCTCAAGGGTGTGTGTACAGTAATGAAATCAGCCAGCGGGTATAGCTGCTGAAGGGAAAGCAGTTCCACCCCCAGCTTCTGCGCCTCTTCCGGCGAAACCTGAGGGTCATAAGCAATTACCTGCATCCCCATAGCCCGGGTGCGGCCGGCAATTTCCCTGCCGATTCGTCCCAAACCGATAATTCCCAAAGTCTTGCCGCTCAGCTCCACCCCCTGGTAGTATTTACGCTCCCAGCGCAGCCGGCGCAGGGAGGCATCCGCCTGGGGGATATTGCGCGCCAGGCTGGTGAGCAGGGAAAGGGTATGCTCGGCGGTGGTAATGGTGTTTCCCCCCGGGGTATTCATTACGAGGATACCCTTGCGGGAGGCGGCGGCCAGATCGACGTTATCCACCCCAACCCCGGCCCGCCCAATCACCTTTAACTGGGTTGCAGCCTCAATAACCGGAGCGGTAACCTGGGTGCCGCTGCGAATCAGCAAGGCGTCGTAATCCCCAATGCAGGCAATTAACTGCTCAGGGGAAAGGCCGGTCCTGACATCCACCTCAATTCCCGGCTCTTGCTTTAAGATTTCTATCCCCTTGGGAGATAAATTGTCGCTGACTAAGATTTTCATGGTTATTCCTTAACTACTTCCTCATAATGAGAAATATATTTACAAAGCGCAGAACCAAGATCCGAAAGATGAAATATTCCCGGATATCTTTCTCCTTGCCTCATCAGCTTCTTATCCAGCAACTTTTGCTCATAACCCGCTACTAATTCCCGGTATTGCAATCCCGATTTTTTAGCAACCACCTTATTAACATTGATAGTGTTGACTGTATCGCCAAGCTTGTACCTTGTAATTAAAACGATAACTTCGCCACTAGATAGCCTGCGGGCTATTTTCATAAACTGTTGTGGAAGTAAGCTCTCTCTATCTGAAAATTCCTCTGAAGCGGCAACAAGAAAAATCTTTTTCAGAACTTCAAATCTAGTTTCGTCAGGTGAGTCGTTTTCAAGAAAATCCAAAAGTTCCTGTAAGCACACTTTATGCTGTTCAGTGGACTGATAGTCATCTTTAACCTTTCCCTTTTCTCTATATCTGTTCCATTCCTCCAGAAGTTGTGAAAGAAATTGCCCTCCTCTTATCCGTTGGAAAAGATGGCTGATTGAAAGGATTCGCTCATTTTTTGACGAAAGGGCTATTCCTGTTATCCCCTCGCCCAATTCCCTTAACGTAGTTGAAAGTACATTGTCAGTGCTTTGCTCGAATTCTTTATTATCCTGATTTTGGCTCATTGTATTTCCAGGCTACACCTTCACCTGCTTGACCGCCAGGATTTCCGGCATCCGGCAGAGGGTTTTCAGGGCGGTTTTGGGCAGGGGGCTGTCCACATTAATCAAGGACAGGGCTTGGCCTCCCTTTTTCTTGCGCCCCAGTTGCATTCCGCCGATGTTAATGCCCAAATCCCCCAGCGCACGGCCGATTTTGCCCACCACTCCCGGGGTATCTTGGTTGGAAAGTATCAGAATATAGCCTTCCGGAATAGCCTCCAGGGCAACGCCGTCCAGTTCTACCACCCGTGAGTCCCTGCGCCCGAAGACAGTGCCGCTGATGCTGTGTTGTTCTTTGTCCGTTTTAAGTTTCAGGCGGATGCTGCTGCTGTAATCCCCGGGGTTGCTTTGCCTGCTTTCCACCACTTGCAGATTGCGCTCGCGGGCCAGCAGGGGGGCGTTGACGTAGTTGACGTCCTCCCCTAAAATGGGCCGCAGCAGTCCGGTAAGAGCGGCTACTGTAAGGGGCGAGAAGGGGCATTCCTGTAGCTCACCATTGTACTGAAGAGTAAACTTTTCAAAGCGCCCGCTGCAAAGCTGGGAAAGCAGGGCAGCCAATTTTTCTGCCAGGGCCATGTAGGGTTGCAGGATTTCACTGCTGCCCTCTGGCAGGGAGGGCATATTGAGGGCGTTAGTAACCACTCCGTTAAGCAAGAAATTGGCTATTTGTTTGGCTACGTCAAGAGATACCTTCTGCTGGGCTTCTTTGGTGGAAGCCCCCAGATGGGGGGTCAAGGCCAACTGGGGTATGCTTAGCAGGGGGTGCCCGGCGGGCAGGGGTTCCTGCTCAAAAACGTCCAGGGCCGCTCCGGCCAGATGTCCGCTCTTGAGGGCCTGTGCCAGGGCTTCCTCATCCACCAGTCCCCCCCGGGCGCAGTTGATCAGGCGTGCCCCGGGTTTCATCTTGGACAAGGTTTTCTGGTCAATAATATGTCTGGTGCGGCTGGTGAGG
>QIFF01000101.1 GCA_003230635.1 bacterium
GGAAACGATAATCCGCAGGCACTTCATCCTGATTGCAAATCATTACCTGCTTGCCCATCTGTCTCAGCGCATGCCCCAGGGCCAGCTCCGAGCCAATCGCATCCCCGTCGGGGTTAATGTGGGAGGTCAGCAGGAAACTCTGATGCCGGTGAATGGCGGTTATGATTTTCTCTTTACTCATTCTTCTTCCTGCTCACATACTTATGTCGTCAAAAACTAACCACAGAGAACACAGAGGAAAATAAATTCAAAGGTCAAAATCCAAAGCTCAAAAAAACAGGACACAGATTTTCGCAGATTGACGCTGATTTTTTCTTTTCTTTTTGATAATCTTGCAAATCTGCGTTTATCAGCGTCCTAATTAAGGTTTGTCATTTCTCTGTGCCCTCTGTGGTTAAAAAGTGGTTTCATTCCTTCTCCGCTTTGTGCAAACCAGCGATTACCTCAGTAATATGCAAACTATACTCCACTGAATCATCCCATTTAAACACAATCTGCGGGGTGCGGCGCAGCTTCAAGTTATGGCCCAATTCCCCGCGAATAAAATTATGGGCGCGGTCCAAGCCCTGTAATGCCTGCTCCTGGGCCTCGGCATTGCCCAGACTACTGACGAAGACCTGGGCTACCCGCAAATCCGGGCTGAGCTTAACCCTGGTAACCGTGAGGGACTGCAAGCGGGGGTCATTGACCTGCTGCAAAATGATGCGCGCCACTTCGCGGTGAATTAATTCCGCCACCCGCTCGTTGCGGGTATAAGCAAGATTCATCTTATGCCTCTCCAAGCCAAAATAGATTGTAGGCTGTAGCCTATAGTACTGTCAAGGGAAAGTTTAATCCTATGCTTGACAAACACCTCTGTGCCCCTTATGATTAGCCCCGCCTGAGGGGGGCTAATTTTCATGGATGGAATTTTAAATCTCAATAAACCAAGCGGCCTTACTTCCCATGATGCGGTTCTGCAAATACGCCGCCTGCTGGTGGGAAAAGAAAAGGTCGGTCACAGCGGCACCCTGGATCCGCTGGCAAGCGGGGTTTTGCCTTTATGTATCGGTCGGGGGACCAGAATCGCTCGCTTTATCAGCGCCGGCAGCAAGGAATACCGGACGGTGGCCAGGCTGGGGCTGGAGACGGACACCTTAGACAGAAGCGGCCAAGTGCTGGCCCGGTACGACGCCGCTCAAATCACAGCCGAACAGATAGAGGAGGCGCTGACTGATTTCAGGGGCTTGATTGAGCAAATTCCCCCCATGTTCTCGGCGCTTAAAAGGAACGGCCAACCCCTCTACAAACTGGCCCGCCAGGGGATTACGGTAGAGCGCCCACCCCGCCAGGTGCAGATTTACTCCCTAAAGCTGGTGGATTTTTCCCCACCCTACTTTACCCTGGAAATAGAATGCTCCGCCGGCACCTATGTGCGCTCTTTGCTGGCGGACATAGGCAAAAAGCTGGGCTGCGGGGCCGTGCTTTGGGAACTGCTGCGCAGCAGATGCGGCCGCTTTCAGCTCAAAGACAGCCTCAGCCTTGAACAGGCCAAGGAGTTAGCCCGCCAAAAGCAACTGCCTTCTGCCCTGATTAGTCTAAACCAGGCCCTCAGTCACCTGCCCCGGGCGCTGGTAAATGAGGCAGCCGTCAGGCTAATTCAAAACGGGGTCAGCCTTAGCGAAGAATCCATCCTTGAGTTTCCCCTGAAGCCGATTGAGGAGGGAACCCTGCTGCGCCTGCTTTCCCCTGCACATGAGCTGCTGGCCCTGGGACAGGCGTTGCAAACCATAAACCCCGGGCACAAGCCAGACCCGGAGGCCATCATCATCCACCCACAGTTGGTGTTTTCTCCCTCCCCCTGAACAATAAGAAGATGAAAAGATAACTTGGCATGTATTGGGAGAAGTTGCATTTATAGCAACAATTTGTTATAATTAAAATAATCCCAAGAAGCCAAAATTTAGTACTCGGAGCAATGTTATATGATCGTAAAAAAGATTCTTATCGTGGATGACGACCAAGACATACGGGTTATATTAAGTATCATGTTATGGGCAAACAACTATGACACGGTCTTTGCGGGGGATGCTATTTCAGCTATTACCGTAGCCCAAGAAGAAACCCCTGATCTGATTCTCCTCGATCTCAGCCTGCCAAACGGCGACGGCTTTACCGTCATGAAAAAATTGAGAAGCTTCCCCACCCTAGAGAGTGTTCCTGTTATCGTGGTAACTGCCAGAGACCCACGGGATGAAAAGGAGCGGGTACTCAAGGCTGGTGCAAGAGCCTTTTTCCAGAAACCTATAAATCGAAATACACTTTTAACTACTGTTTATAGCGTTTTGGACACCCCCAGCATAGAGACGGCAAGAGTGGTGTGAATTTTTCCCTTGAGGGGCACCTTGAAAAATGGCCTTTTCGCCCAATATCTGCGTTATGCTCAAAATTTAATCCTCGGAATATCAGGCATATGCCTGTGGTTAAATTTTTCGCATGCCTTGCTCTTGAACGAAAATTCTCATTTTTCAAGATACCCTGAGGATTTATCCCTACATTCAAGCTCGAAGTGCAACAAAAGAGGAAGCTGCTTCGAGTGGAGTTTTAAAACCCAGACACTTCCTGGGCCGGTTATTGAT
>QIFF01000043.1 GCA_003230635.1 bacterium
GCCTTTGTGCCTTGCCCCGGGGAAATGACGGCCTTGATGATTAACAACCTGCACGTCTTCGGCACCCTGCAAACCAATCTGGATTGCAACCAGCGCATGCTGAAGAATTTGCGCTTGCAAGTACTGACTTCCGACCCCGGGTCGCCGGTACGCGGCCAGATTTGGTTTGATGACGCCGCTGGCAAGAAACGCCCCCGATTTTATGACGACACCAGCAACCTGGATTTATCGGTCGCCAAACAGACCAAAAACTGGTACGTTACCGGCAGCCTGAGCACAGGCACGGAACAGGGTGGGGTCTGGATTGTTCCCCAGGGCTTGACCATAGAAAAGGTTTATATCTACTGCAAGACCCCCGGCAGCGCCGGCTCCACCATTGTGGACATAAACAAAAACGGTACTACCATTTTTACCACCCAGGCCAACCGCCCCACCCTGGCCTATGATGACGTTGACAAGAAGGCCGAAGCCGGCACCCCGGAGGTTACCGACTTGGCGGAAGGGGATGTGGTAAGCGTGGATATTGACCAGATTGCTACCGGGGCGGCGGATTTGAGTGTGATTATTATTTGTAGATAAAGGAATTTTGACAGGATTAACAGGATGGACTGGATTATTTGACTTTTCTTTATTTTGTCATGTCATTCCTGCAGAAGCAGGAATCCATCATTTTTTATGGATTCCGGATCAAGTCCGGAATGACATTTAAAACATGTCCTCAAGAAGTCGAGGAAGTGTCCACGACTCAGAGCGTTGGATGAGGTTGTGATAAATTAGACAAGATTAACAGGATGTTTAACTTCTTTTTATCAGAATTTATCCTGTTATCCTGTCTAAAAAAGGGGTTGAGAAATGAACCAAATCAAGCGCCTGGTTGTCCATTGTTCGGACTCCAGCTTCGGCAGCGCCCTGCTGATTGACAAGTGGCACAGGGAGCGGGGCTTCAGGATGATCGGCTATCATTACGTAGTTCTTAACGGCTATCCTACCCATAACCAGATGCTCAGCAAACAGCGCTGGAATTTTCTGGACGGCTCGGTTGAGTGCGGGCGCAACCTGGATGCCGATCCTTACCTGGAGGAGAAAGAGGTGGGTGCCCATGCTTACGGATTTAATCGGGAGAGCGTGGGGATTTGTATGATTGGCAAAGAGGGGAAATTTACCCCGCGCCAGCTTTACGCCCTGCGGGTGCTGATCAACGAGTTGCGCCATTGCTTCGGGCTGCCAAGCGCCGCGGTAGTAGGCCACTGCGAACTCAACCCGCACAAAACCTGCCCGGATATCAACATGGAGCACTTGCGCCAATACCTGGGCGATTACAACAAGATCACCCTTTTATTGAGTAACTATTGGGAGCAGCTTACTGCCTAGCCACTGGCAATTTGCACCAGCAATTCGGCGCAGCTTACCATATCCGCCAGGGCGATGATTTCTTTGCTGGTATGTGGGTTGTGCATGCCGGTGCCCAGAATGACCGTTTCAATTCCCTTGCTGTTAAAAATGTTGGCGTCGCTGCCGCCCCCGCTGCGGACAAGCTTAAATTCCCGGCCCAAAGCAGCCCCGGCTTTTTGTGCTAATTGAATAGCCAGGCTATTTTCATTCAAACACATCAGGGGATATTCCAACCGGATTTCTTCTTCCAGGCACGGCAGGTTATCAACCTCTGGTTTTTTGAATTGGGCAATCGCCTGCTGCAATGCCCGGCTCATGGCCCTGGTTTGGGCCTCTAATTTACTCATATCGTGGCTGCGGGCCTCGCCGGTCATCTCCAGAAAATCGGGAATGATGTTGGTAGCTTCCCCTCCCTGGATAGTACCGATATTGGCGGTGGTCTCCTCATCTATGCGCCCCAGGGGCATTTGGCTGATGGCCTGGCTGGCAACTTGAATAGTGCTGATGCCGTCCTCCGGGTGCACCCCGGCGTGGGCGGCCAGCCCGTGAATACGATACTTCATGCGGTTGGAGGCCGGGGCGGCGTTAATGACCCGCTCAGGATTTCCCCCATCCAGGGAAAAGCCTGCCTTGGCCTGCAGCCAGTCATAATCCAGATTTTTGACCCCCAGCAGCCCTACCTCTTCGGCCACGGTAAAAACCAACTCCAAATCCCCATGAGGAAGGTTTTCTTCCCACAACACCCGCACCATCTCTAGAATGACGGCAATCCCTGACTTATCGTCCGCCCCCAGAATCTTATCCTGCCGGCTGCGAAAGACCCCCTGCTCAAAGATCGCTTCAACCCCATTCCTGGGCTTGATTGTATCCAGATGGGCATTAAACATCAGGGGAGGGCGTTTTTTAGTGCAGTTACCCGGCAGGTGGGCCAGCAGGTTGCCGCAGTTGCCCCCGATTTTTTCTCCCGCCCGGTCGAAACTAACCTCCGCTCCCAAGTCAGCGAGCTTGCCAGCCAGATAATCCGCCAGCTCTTTTTCCCGGAGCGAGGGACTGTCAATCATTACCAGTTTGACAAATTCTTGCTTGATGCGTTCTGCTTTGATCATTGTGGCCTTCAACCCGCATTATTGATAAATAATGCGGGGCGACCGTCAAGTTTGTTGGCTGGCAAGGCGGCGCTGAATTTTTCGAGCGAGGCATACTAAAGCGTATGTTGAGCGAGACGCCGCCAGGCGGCAAAATCGGCGGTCGGGGATTATTCATTTATGAATAATCCCGGTTAAAAAACTGCTTAATCCTATCCACCACATATTCCTGCATCGGCGGGGTAAGCTCGGGATAGACGGGCAGGGCCAGGGTTTCCTGGGCCGCTTGTTCAGCTACGGGGAAATCACCCGCCCGGCAGCCCAGATGACTATAGCATTCTTGCAGGTGCAGCGGCAGGGGGTAATAAACGGCGCTGCCGATTTGGGCCTCAGTTAGAAATTGGCGCAAAGCGTCCCTTTCCTTTACCCGGATTACAAACTGGTTGTAAATATGTTTATTGCCCTTAGCCTCCAGGGGCGGCTGCACTTTATCGCTCAATCCCGCTTGCTGGAAAAGCCGCCGGTAGCGCCCGGCGTTTTCCCGGCGCATCCGGGACCACTGGGAAAGATATTTTAGCTTTACCAGAAGCACCGCCGCCTGAATTGCGTCCAGACGGCTGTTGACGCCGATTAAGCGGTGGTAATAGCTGCTGCCGCCCCCGTGCACCCGCAGCAGGCTGATTTTTTCCGCCAGCTCCGCCTGATTGGTGACCACCATTCCCCCGTCGCCGATTCCCCCCAAGTTTTTGGAGGGAAAGAAGCTGAAACACCCCGCATCACCGATTGAACCGGCCTGTTGCCCGCCATATTCCGCCCCGATTGCCTGGGCCGCATCCTCAACCACCGCCAGCTTGGCCTTTCGGGCAATCTCTAAAATTGCGGCCATATCAGCGCACTGGCCGTAGAGGTGCACGGGAATAATGGCCTTGCTGCGCGGGGTGACGGCGGCCTGAATCAGCGCTGGATTTATATTGTAGGTAAGCGGGTCAATGTCCACAAAGACGGGGAGCGCCCCCAGGCGGGAAATCGCCC
>QIFF01000270.1 GCA_003230635.1 bacterium
GGGGAGCAAGCGTCCGCAGCAACGGCTCAATCCGCTTAAAAATTTCCTCCTCACCGCCCACCATTGTGCAGTAGCCTACTTTCAGACCCCAAATGCCGCCGCTGACGCCTGCATCCAGATAGTGAATTCCGCCAGACTTTAACTGCTCAGCCCGTCGCAGGTCATCCTTATAAAAACTGTTACCGCCGTCAATCAAAATATCGCCGGCACAAAGCAACTCAGACAAATCCTCTATATGCTGATCAATGACGCCGCCAATGGGCAGCATCATCCAGACTGCCCTGGGGGAAACGAGTTTTTGCACCATATCCTCCAGAGATTCGGCGCCCACAGCACCCTCCTTTTCCATCTGCTCCACCTTTTGCCGGGTGCGGTTATAAACCACCACCTGGTGCCCACCACCCAGCAGGCGGCGCGCCATGTTCATCCCCATCCGTCCCAAACCAATCATGGCTATTTGCATTTTTTACTCCTTAAAGAAGAGACAGCGCTTGTGCCAGCACATTATCCACCGTAAAACCGTAATGCTCCAGCACCACCGGGCCGGGGGCCGAGGCCCCGAAGCGGTCAACGGCAATCACCGCCCCCTCACTGCCCACCCAGCGCCGCCACCCCAGGCTGGAACCGGCCTCAATCGCCAGGCGCACCTTGGTTTCCGGAGGCAAAATCTGATTACGATACTCCTCTGATTGTTCGCTAAAAATTTCCCAGCAGGGCATAGAAACCACCCGCACTTGGTGTCCCTGCGCTGAAAGCGCCTCCCGCGCAGCCAGGGCTAGATGTACCTCTGAACCGCTGGCAATCAGAATTAGCTCTGCCCTGCCCTCGCTATCCACCAGAACATAGGCCCCCTTGCTCACCCCCTCGGCAAGCGGAAAGAGAGCAGGGTCTAAGACGGGTGTCTTTTGGCGGGCCAGGATCAGGGCTACTGGTTTGCGCCGGGTGATAGCGACCCGCCAGGCAGCAGCAGCTTCATTAGCATCAGCAGGCCTGATGACGGTGAAGTCGGGGATTGCCCGCAGGGAGGCCAGATGCTCAACCGGCTGGTGGGTGGGGCCGTCCTCTCCCAGGCCGATGCTGTCGTGGGTGAAGACAAAGATGGAATGGAGGTTCATGAGGGCTGCTAGGCGCAGGCTCGGGCGCAGGTAGTCGGAAAAGATAAAAAAGGTGGCGGCATAGGGAATCAGGCCGCCGTGCAGGGCCATCCCGTTTACAATCGCACCCATAGCGTGCTCACGCACCCCAAAGTGGATATTGCGGCTGCAAGCCTGACCAAAACCCAGGTCGCCGTATCCAATCAGGCGCGTCTTGGTTGAGGGGGCTAAATCCGCCGAGCCGCCCAGGAAAGCGGGCAGCTTTTTGGCCAGGGCGTTCATGATCTTACCTGAGGCGCTGCGGGTAGCGAGGGGGCCGTCAGCGGGCTTAAAAACTGGGATCTCCGCCTCCCAATCCTGCGGCAGCTCGCCAGCAAGCTGCTGTTCAAGGCGCCTAGCGGCGGCAGGAAACTTCTGACGGTATTCACCAAGCAACCCCTGCCATTCCTGTTCCCATCGCTGACCGCGCTCCAGGGCTTTTCTAAAGTGCTCAAGGGCCTCATCGGGAATGTAGAATGACGGTTCCAGCGGCCAGCCAAAGCCTTCCTTGGTGGCTCGCAGGGCCTCAAGCCCAAGCGGTTCGCCGTGAGCATCCGCCGTATCCTGCTTGGGGCTGCCGTAGCCGATGTGGTTACGCACCATAATCAGCGAGGGCTGCTCAAGCTCAGCCTGGGCGCTGCGAATCGCCTCTTCTATACTCTCAATGTCGTTGCCGTCGGCCACCCGCAGCACCTGCCAGCCGTAGGCCCGGAAGCGGCGGCGCACATCCTCGGTAAAGGCCAGATCGGTTTTTCCCTCAATGGAAATGTGATTGTCGTCGTAAAGGTAAATCAGTTTGTTCAACTGCATTGTCCCCGCCAGGGAGGCTGCTTCTGAGGCAATACCTTCCATCAGGTCACCGTCGGAGACAAGGGCATAGGTGTAATGGTCTATGAGAGGCAAATCCGGGCGATTTTGGCAGTCGGCCAGGGAGCGCTCGGCCAAAGCCATGCCCACTCCCATACTAAAACCCTGTCCCAGGGGACCGGTGGTGGCCTCAACCCCTGCCGTCACCCCGTACTCCGGATGCCCCGGGGTCTTACTGCCCCACTGGCGAAATTTTTTGAGTTCTGCCAGGGGCAGGTCATAGCCGGTCAAGTGAAGCAGGGCGTAGAGCAAGGCCGAGCCGTGACCCGCAGAAAGGATAAAGCGATCGCGATTGGGCCAGGCCGGATTGGCCGGGTTATGGCGCAGAAATCTTGTCCAGAGGACATAGGCGCAGCTTGCCGCCCCCAGGGGAAGCCCGGGGTGGCCGGATTTAGCCTGCTCCACCATATCCACCGCCAGCATGCGAATGGTATTGACGCAAAGCCGGTCTAGCTCCTGCCCGCCCTCGTTCATAAAAGCTCCCCTCTACTGTGTTAGGGGTGGATAAGCTTAGTAATACAGCTGGGTATCTTGAAAAATGAGAATTTTCGTTCAAGATCAAGGCATGCGAAAAATTTAACCGCAGGCATATGTTTGATATTCCGAGGATTAAATTTTGATATTCCGAGGATTAAATTTTGAGCATAACGCAGATATTGGGCGAAAAGGCCATTTTTCAAGGTGCCCAGTATAACATT
Source organism: bacterium (assembly GCA_003230635.1). The sequence continues at coordinate 2,699 of QIFF01000270.1, forward strand.
ATAGCTAGTATATATCTATTACTTTGACCAGGGGGAACTTCAGGCTGTTAATAGTTGACAAGTGAGGGTATTTTTGATATAAAGGGTGCTCATATAAAATAGTTGGCAACCAGAGGGAAGGAAGGACTAGATGGTGGAAAAAAGACCCAAGATTTACCTGATTGATGTTACCAATCGCGATGGGGTACAGACCTCGCGCATTGGCCTGGCCAAATTGGAAAAGACCATTATCAACCTCTTTCTTGACAAGATGGGGGTTTATCAAAGTGAATTTGGTTTTCCCTTTACCCGCCATGAAACCAATTATATCAACGCCAATCTGGAATTGGTCGAGAT
>QIFF01000102.1 GCA_003230635.1 bacterium
CGCTCACCATGGATTACGGGGCGGCGGCGATTTTTCTGGATTACCTGGACACCGATTTAATACCTATCCAGGGTACTGACCTGGGGCAGGCGATTCGCACTGCCACTAAGGCTTTTGATGCGCATAAAAGCCAGTCCAGGGCCTTGATACTGATTACCGACGGCGAAGGGCACGAGGAAGACACTTTGGCGGCGGCGGAAGAGGCGCAAAAAGAAGGGGTAAAGATTTTTGCCATCGGGATCGGCAAGGAGGGTGGGGCGCCCATCCCCCTGAAGGCTGAGGGCGGTTTTAAAAAGGATGCGCGGGGCGAATTAATCCTCACTCGCCTGGATGAAACCACCTTGCAAAAGATTGCCCTCCTGACCGGGGGAACCTATGTGCGCTCGGTCAGCGGCAACCTGGATCTGGAGGAAATTTATTTTAAGGGGATCAGAAAAACCCTGGAAGAGCAGGAACTCAAAGGCACCCGCATCAAGCGCTGGCAGGAACGCTTCCAGTTATTTGCCCTGCTGGCTTTTATACTGCTGGTTTGGGAAGGCCTGTTGAGTGAGAGCAAAAAGAAATTTTGACAGGATTAACAGGATTGACAGGATTATTTCTTTTCAGGTTATTTATCCAGTACATCTTGTTTAATCTAAAATTAAAATAAGACCGAAGGCAATACAAAAGAATTAACTGAAAAACACTCGGTTACGTTTGTCATGTTTACAACAAAGAGTTTCTTGCTAGGATTATATTTTGAGGGGATTAACAGGATGGCTTTGCAGTTACGAGTTTTGGGTTTCAGATTTTAACTTGAGACTTTTTTCATCTTGTTTATCCTGTAATCCTGTCTAATTCTTTCTTCTATCTTCTGTTTATCCGGTCAAAAAAAGGTAAAACAACCATGAGAAAGCGATTGATTGTCCTGCTGCTGATTGCCCTAACCTGGAATGCCAGCCTCGTTTGGGCGGAGAGCGCCTATTCCCTGAGTGAGCAGGGGATTGAACTCTATCAACAGGGCAAGTATAAGCAAGCCCTGGAGAAGTTTATTGCCGCTCAAATAGAAGATCCGGAGGATAAGCAGGTGAGCTATAACCTGGGGAATGCCTATTACAAAATCAAGGATTACGAAAAAGCCGCCAAAAACTACTTGCAAAGCGTCCTTGAAAATAAAGATGCCCGGCTGGCGGAAAAGTCTTATTACAACCTGGGAAACGCCTTCTTTCGTCAAAACAAGCTTCAGGAAGCTGTGGCCTACTATAAAAAGGCCCTGGAGCTTGATCCCAAGGATATGGACAGCAAAAAGAACCTGGAATTTGTTCAAAAGCTGCTGAAACAACAACAAGAACAGCAGCAGCAACAGCAGCAAAACCAAGAGGAAAAATCTGAGGGGGATAAAGAAAAAACCCCAGGAGAGCAGGACAAAGGAGAAAAGCAACAGGCCGGAGGGGAGCAAGAAGATAAAGAGCAGCAGCAGGCTCAAAATCAGGAAAAAGATAAAGGAAAAGAAAAGGAGAAGGGGAAAGTAGAGGCTGCGGAAAAACAGGAAGAACAAAAAGAGGGGAAAGAACAAAAAGCAGCCCAAGCTCTCAAGCAAATGAGTGAGGAAGAAGCCCAGCGCTGGCTGAATTCGCTAACTGAAGACAGGCAAAAATTCATGCGCCGACAAATGTTGAGAAAACAGGCCAAAGGGCGCAAGGTGGAGAAAGACTGGTAGGGTTTTGACGGCTATAGCTTTGGTTAGCTTAAGGGGTAATTAGCACGGGCGTCTAGGGTGTAATCTGTTTGTCGTTGGCCTTGCTTATGGCGGAAATAGCCGGCAGCGGCTACCATGGCGGCGTTGTCGGTGCAAAGCTCAGCCGGTGGATAGTAAAGTTCCATCTGATTAGCCGCAGCGGCCCGCTTCATCTCCCGGCGCAGGCTGTTGTTGCAAGCCACTCCCCCGCTCAGGGCAATTCTCTTAATCCGGTGGGCTTGAGCGGCACGGATGGTTTTGGTCACTAAAACTTCTACTACCGCCTGTTGAAAGCTGGCGGCTATATCGGCGACCAGAGCGTTTGGCAGTTGATTTGCCTTTTGTAATTCCAATTGTTTTTTGATGTAGTACCAGACTGCGGTTTTGAGGCCGCTGAAGCTGAAGTCGTAGCTCTTTTTTTCCAGATAGGAGCGGGGAAAGGCGATTGCTCTGGGATTACCCTGCGTTGCCAGTTTGTCAATAATCGGCCCCCCGGGGTAGTCCAAGCCCAGGGCTTTGGCCACCTTGTCAAAGGCCTCGCCTGCGGCATCGTCGCGGGTTTGCCCCAACTGCTGATACCGGCCGTGTCCTGAGACCAGGTAGAGGTTACTGTGCCCCCCGGAAACCACCAGCCCCATAAAGGGAAAGCCCAGGGGCTTTTCTCCCAGTTGCAGGGCCGCCAGGTGAGCCTCCAGGTGGTTGACTCCAATCAGGGAAATTCCACTGGCATAGGCGATTGCCTTGGCTACACAAACCCCTACCAGCAGCGACCCCAGCAGGCCCGGCCCACAAGTTACGGCAATGGCATCAATTTCTTTTAATTCCAAATCGGCTTGCTCAAGGGCCTGGCTAATTACGGGCAGGATGTTTTCCAGGTGCTTGCGGGAGGCAATCTCC
>QIFF01000362.1 GCA_003230635.1 bacterium
GCGGACGAGCTGAGCTTAGAACTGTTCGGCACTTATCACATGCACCTGGTGGCCTGGCCGCCCCATGACCCGTTGCGGGATACGCCCACCGAAATTGATACCGTGCTGGCTGAGGATTCCAATATGTGCACCTTTATCATCTCTCTGGTCAATCCCGGGCAGCCGATTATCCGCGCCTTTTTTGAAAGCAAACTAGAGCAAGAACTTCCCCTTATTTTTACGGAGACGGATTGATGCTTGATATTATGGAACGCCCCACAGAATTAATCATTACTTACACCGACCCCCTGGAGGGGTTTCAGGGGTTTTTAGCTATAGACGCCCTCAGCCACCAGGTGGCGGCCGGGGGGATGCGGGTGCAGAAGGGGCTTAGCGCAGCCAGGGTAGCCAAAATGGCCCGCGCCATGACCCTGAAGCAGCGGATTTGCGGGATGCGGGTGGACGGGGCCAAAAGCGGGATTGATTATGACCCGGCCTCTGCGGGCAAGCACGAGGCCATGCGCCGCTTCCTGCTGGCTATCCGCCCTTATATCTGTGAGCGCTACTCCATGGGCCCGGACATGAATACCAAGCTGCCCGAAATAGACACAATCGCCCGCACAATCGGAATTCCTTCGGTTAAAATGGCGGTTGCCAAAGCCCAGGGCATGGAGTTGAAAGCGTTTCTGGCCCGCTATCAAACATTTGGGGAAAAGGTGGGCGGTTATACCCTGGGCCGGCGGCGTTCCGGGCACGGGGTGGCTATGGCCTGTCTGGCGGTCCTGGAGCGCCTGGGCATTTCCCCTCAAGAGGCGCGGGTCACCCTGCAGGGCTTCGGCAGCCTGGGCAGCGGCACCGCTATTTCCTTATATAAAGCCGGGGTGCGGATTACCGCCATTGCCGACAAGGAAAAGTGCTTGCTTTGCCGCGATGAGAAGGGTTTAAATATTGAGCAACTGCTTGATCAGACCACCGGTGTCCTTTTGCCCCAGAGTGATTCCCCTTGCTGGAAATATGATTGCAGTGATGTTATTTTTGATTTGTCCGCTGATGTGATGATTCCGGCGGCGGTGGAAAACGCCATTGACTGCCAGAGGGCAAAAACTCTACCCGCCAAAGCCGTGGTTGAGGGGGCTAATCTGGCCGCCAGCGCCGAAGCCGAAGTTATTTTACAGCAGCGGGGCATCCTGGTAGTGCCTGATTTCGTGGCCGGCAGCGCAGGCTCGCTTTCCGTGGACGGGCTTTTCGGCCCCCCTGAACCACCCTCAGCCCAACAGGTCCTGGATCACGTTGAGCGCCGCATGCGGGCCATTGTAAATAATGTGCTTGAGCGCAGCGAGCGCGACCACTGCACCCCGCGCCGGGCCGCCCTGGCAATCTGCTCGGAGGTAGTTCCCGCTCCTGATAAGCGCCCCTATGGGCACTTTCCGGCATGATATTATGAACGAGTTAGTGACTATTCCAATCCAGGATAGTTTGTTGTTTGGCCAGGCCTTTGACAGCGAAGCCGCTTTAACCGAATATCTCAATAAACATTTGAGCGACGAGAAGAGCGGGTTGCTGCTGGTTCAATTTCCCGCCCAGCTTACCTCTTTAGACAACGTATCCGCTTGCCTTTTTATGCTCAGTTGGATACCTGCCTTTATGAAGGGACTGCATTACCGGGCTCAAAATCCCCTTCGCCTGATTTCTGTAAGGACAGAAGGGGACTGGTTTCTGGAGGCCGTTGGGAGGCTTCAAACCTGCCTGGAACTACACCAATTCATTCTGATGCGTTTGCGGGGCGAGCTGCCCAAACAGCAGCGCTTGGTCAAGGAAAGGGTCAAGCAGGTAAGAACCGTTTATCGCCAGAAAATCCAAAATACCACCCGCATGCTCGGTAAGAGCCAGTTTGTTCAACGGGTTTCCAAGCCGGTGCCCCATAAAGAGGAATATTGGGCCGAAATAGAAGTGCCCAGAATAGTGGAAATAGACAAAATCGCCAATGTTCCCATTGCCGAGGTGGATAAGGTAATAAGCAAAATCAAGCGCCTGGAAATCTATGATATTCATAAGACAATTAAGGCCGCAGAATTCAGGGCACCCTTTAATATCCAGGGGGATGAAAGCCAACAATGCGCGTAGTAGCGGCCATGAGCGGGGGGGTGGACAGCTCGGTGGCTGTCGCCCTCTTACAGCAGCAGGGCTATGAAGTTATTGGAATCAGCATGCAAATCTGGGCGGATTACTGCGTTCCCGGAGAGCGCAGTTGCTGCTCGCCTTCTCATCTGGACGACGCCCGCGCGGTAGCCGAGCAACTGGGGATTCCCTATTACGCAATCAACTTCCAAAAAGAGTTCGAAAACAAAGTAATAAATCCATTTTGTCAAGAATATTTATCAGGCCGCACTCCCAACCCTTGCATTCCCTGCAATCATGAGTTAAAATTCAACGCCCTGTGGTGGAAGGCCAAGTCCCTGGAAGCCGACTATGTGGCCAGTGGTCATTATGCCCGTATTGTCCCTGACAGCCAGGGGCGGTTTTGCCTGAAAAGGGGCCTGGACAAAGCCAAGGATCAGTCATATTTCTTGTTTAGCCTGACCCAGGAGATGCTGTCCCACACCCTCTTTCCCCTGGGGGAATATGAGAAACCCCG
>QIFF01000280.1 GCA_003230635.1 bacterium
GCCTGGGGCAACGCCGCTTGAGTATCGTGGATTTGAGCGCCGCCGGGCATCAGCCCATGAGCAATGAGGACGGCAGCGTCTGGATAGTCTTCAACGGGGAGATTTATAATCATCTTACACTGCGCCGGAAGTTGGAGGCAAAGGGGCACCGCTTTCGTTCACACAGCGACACCGAGGTTATCATCCATCTGTACGAGGAGAAGGAAAGCGAATGCCTGCCGGATTTAGAGGGGATGTTTGCTTTCTGTGTCTGGGACGGCCGCAAGCAGCAGATTTTGCTGGCCCGCGACCGCATCGGCATCAAGCCCTTGTATTATGCTGTCCGTAAGGGGAGCCTGTGTTTCGCCTCGGAAATCAAGGCGCTATGGGAATGCCCCTTTCTCTCCCCTGAGCTTGATCCCCAGGCGCTCTACCATTACCTGAGCTTTGTCACCGTTCCCGCCCCCCTGACCATGTTCAAGGGGGTCAACAAGCTTAAGCCCGGCAGCTATCAAATATGGAACCGTAGCGGGTGTCAGGAAGGCGTCTATTGGGAACCGTCATGCAGCTATGGTGGGGGTGGGGAGCAGTCGGAGGAATACTATGTAGAGTCGCTGCGTGAGTTGCTCTCAGCTTCTATCAAGAAGCGCATGATGAGTGATGTGCCCTTTGGGGTTTTCTTGAGCGGGGGAGTGGATTCCAGCCTCAATGTAGCCCTGATGTCGCGCCTGATGCAGCGGCCGGTGGACACCTTTTCGGTGGGTTTTGCCGAGCAGCAGGGTTATGATGAATCCCGGTATATCCAGCAGATTGTGCAGGAATTCGGCACCAACCACCAGCAGATTTTGCTTGACCAGCGCAGTTTTCTGGACTTCTTCCCCAAGATGGCCTACCAGCAGGACGAGCCCCTGGCCGACCCGGTTTGCGTACCCTTATACTACGTTTCCCAGCTAGCGCGTAAGTCCGGCACGATTGTAATCCAGGTGGGAGAGGGGAGCGATGAGCTTTTCTTCGGCTATAATTCCTTTGCCGATATTCTGCGCCTTTACCAGCGTTATTGGCGCCCCTTTACCACCTTGCCGGGCTGGCTGCGCAAGTTGGGCTATGGGGTGAGTTCCCCCTTTTTAGACCTTGAGCGCCGGGATATAGTGCGCCGGGCCGCCGCGGGGGAAGGGCTTTTCTGGGGAGGGGCTATGGCCTTCTGGGAGTTGGAAAAGTCCAGGCTGCTGGCGCCGGGATTCAAAGAGCGGTTGGGAAAGATAAGCTCCTGGCAACAAGTGGCAGGTTCTTTGCAACCCACTTCCAGTAAAGAAGATTTTATGCAGCAGATGATGCAGCTTGAATTTAAAATCCGCCTGCCCGAGCTTTTGCTGATGCGGATTGATAAGATGGCGATGGCCAATTCGGTGGAGGTGCGGGTGCCCTTTCTGGATCATAAGCTGGTGGAGTTTGCCCTACGAATTCCCCCCCGATGGAAGTACAGGCAGGGGTTGGGCAAGTATATCCTGAAAAAGGCCTGCCGGGGAATTCTTCCGCATGAGATAATTTACCGCCCCAAGCTAGGTTTTTGCGGCTCTTCCGCCAATATGCTTACCCCGCCCCTGCTGGCTTATACCCGCAAGCTGCTGCTGGATTCCGAGCTTAGCCGGGAGGTTTTGGACAGGGGCTATGTAGAACAGCTTTTGAAAAGCCAGGAGTCGGGGGTAAAGGGCCTGAGCCTGCGGGTCTGGAATTTACTCAACCTGGGACTGTGGTACAACACCTGGATCAGCAAGCAGCCGGTTTAGAAGAAAGGATGAACCACAGAGGACACAGAGGGGAATTAGTCGTCAGTCACCTCCGTTTCTGTCATTGCGAGCGAAGCGAAGCAATCTCAAGAGATAGATTGCTTCGTCGCTAAAGCTCCTCGCAACGACATTCCTTCTGCCTTTGACTGATGACTTTTTTAGTTTTCTCCGTGCTCTCTGTGGTTAGGTTTCTGACTTATGAAACAATTAGCTAAAGCCTCAGCCGCCCTGGCAATTGCCCAGGTATTGGCCTTGTTTTTCAAGGTGGTCAATACCAAATTTTTGGCAGTCTTTTTAGGCCCCTACGGGGTGGGCATCTTCAATCAAATCGTCTTTTTCTATATGTGGGCAGCCTTGTTAAACTCCCTGGGCACCAGGCAGGGGATCGTCAAATATGTCAGTGAGTATAACGCCGGCGGGGATTATGAGGAAATCAAGAAAATTGTGGTTACCCTGGGGGGGTTATTGTTCGCCCTATCCCTGGTGGTAACGGTTGTTTCCTATTTCTTGGCCGCCCGCATCAGCTTCCTTTTATTTGCCAGTTATGAATACACCAAGCTGGTTGCCATTGCCTGCCTTGCCATCCCGCAGACCATCTTGATGACCTTTTATTTGAGCCTGATTTATGCCTTCAGGCCAATCAAGCAAATCAGTTTTTTCATGGTAGCGGAAAGCGCGCTGGCGGTGCTGCTTTTAGTGCCTATGGTTTATTTTTTCGGCCTGCCGGGGGCGGTGGCCAATATTATCCTCTTGACCTTCTGCCAACTGCTGATGGTCTGGTGGATGTACCACCGCTACTGCCCGGTGAGGGTAAGCCCACGGGATTTCAGACTGTTTGAATT